>NZ_QETL01000021.1:0-46410 GCF_003105135.1 Stenotrophomonas sp. SPM
GAAGGCGGGGTGGGTCCGGTTGAGGGGGTGTGAGCGGCATGGATGCCGCGACCAAGCCCCCATGGATGGGTTTACGGCGTCCCCCTCAACCGGACCCGCCCCGCCATCCCACGGAGAGCCAGCTTTTGACGTTGAAGTCGACGTTGATTCGCCAGGTGCAGGGCGCAGCCCTGCCGATCACCCCAGCACCACCCGCCGTCCTTCGCGCGCACTCACCATCCCCGCCTCCAGCAACCGCATCAGCTGCAGCGCCTGCACCGCACTCACCGTCGGCTCGCCCTCGCCACGCATCGCCCCTGCGAACTGCGCATACAGCCGGCGGTAGTCACCCGGCAGGTTGTCCACCGTCGTGCGCTGCACGTTGTCCTCCGCATCGCAGCGCAGCAGCTCGCCATGCCGCGGGTCGATGCCCCAGCCGGGCGCGCCCGGTGCCACGCCACGGCGCAGCTGCGCTTCCTGCACGTCCAGGCCGTGCTTGACCCAGCTGCCGCCGCGGCCATGCACCGCGAAATGCGGCGTCGGCGCCGCCACCAGCGAACCGGCATGCACGATCGCGCGATGCCGTGGGTAATGGAGCACCGCATGGAAATAGTCGATGCCGCTGCCGCCTTCGCGCTGCACCGCCAGATCGGCATCGATCGCCTGCGGCCATCCGAACAGCACCAGCATCTGGTCCAGCAGATGCGGGCCAAGGTCGTACCACAGGCCGCTGCCGGGTCCTTCCTTTTCGCGCCAGCGATCGCGTACCTGTGGCCGGTAGCGGTCGAAATGCGCGTGGCATTCGGCCACCTCGCCCAGCGTGCCCTCGACCAGCAGCGCCTGCAGGGTGAGGAAATCCGCATCGAAGCGCCGGTTCTGGAACACCGTGGCGATGCGCCCGGCATCGCGCGCCGCGGCCAGCACCGTTTCCGCCTCGGCCACGTCCAAGGCGAACGGCTTGTCGACCAGCACGTGCTTGCCGGCGGCCAATGCGGCAATCGCCAGCGGTGCGTGCTGCTCGTTCGGCGTGGCGATCACCACCGCGTCCACGGCGGGGTCATCGAACACCTCCTGCGCGGTGGCACGCACGTGCACATCGCTGAAGCTGCGCAGCAGCGTGTCACGCTGCGAACTGACGATGCTGTGCAGGGCCAGCCCGGGCGTGTGCTGGATGAGCGGGGCGTGGAAGACACGGCCGGCCAGGCCGTAGCCGATCAGGGCCAGTTGCAGGTCGGGGCGCATGGGCGCGTTCCGCAGAGTGGGGAGACAAAGCGTAGAACGTGGTTACGGGCGAGGCAAAACTGAATGGCTACCGATGCCTTTCGCGGATTCACGGCAGCGTGACCCCAGCCCGACGCGTGCAACACAGGCACCTGTCCACACTGGCAGCACATCCAGAAGGAGCACCGCACGATGAGCAGCCTGACCCGTACCCTGATTGCTTCGTCCCTCACCCTGGGCCTGGCCCTGTCTTCTTCGGCGGTAATGGCCAAGGACCCGCCGAAGGCCGACCATGCCGCGATGACCCACGCGGATCGCCACGACTCCAACGAGCCGGTGACCGACAGCTGGATCACCACCAAGGTGAAGGCCGACCTGCTGGCCAGCAGCAATGTCCCGGGCACCGAAGTGAAGGTGGAAACGGTCAACGGTGTGGTCAGCCTCAGCGGCACCGTTGCCACCCAGGCCGAGAAGGACAAGGCCGTCACCACCGCCAAGGGCATCAAGGGCGTGACCCGCGTCGATTCGGCCGCGCTGAAGGTCAACGCCGCCGCCAAGCGCTGATCCCGGCGCTCGCTTGAAGTGGACAGGGGCGTCCCGCGAGGGGCGCCCCTGTCGTGTGTTCGCGGAGTGAACGGCTGCGCTATATTGGCGGCATCGCTTCGTTGACGGTGGATCATGGCGCTGGTGTTCAGTGATGGCATCTGGGACCGCTGGCGGCTGCCTGCGCTGGCACTCGCCGCTGCTGCGATCATCATCGTCCCCTGGCTGACCCTGCGTCAGCTGCAGCAGGACAACGAAAAGGCGATGGCCTGGGTCAGCCACACGCAGGCGGTCGGCGTGGCCCTGCAGCAGCTGCAGGCCGACGTGCGTGACGTCGAGTCGGCGGCGCTGACCCTGTCCAAGGGCGTGGATGCGCCCGGCCTGCGCGAGCGCATGGGCAAGGCCAATGACATTCCCGGGCGGCTGACCGAGCTGGCCCGGATGACCCGCGACAACCCCGACCAGTTGATCCGCATCGGCCGCATCGAGTCGATGCTGGAAGGGCGCATGGCGCTGGCCCGCCAGCTGGCGCGGTCCGAACCCAATACCGACCAGCGCGAACTGGTGCAGGACCTGAGCACGCGCTACCCGATCCGTGGCCTGGTGGAAGAAATGCAGGCCAGCGAACAGAAGCTGCTGGCGGCGCGTGCCGAACAGGCGGCGCGCCAGCGCAAGCAGACCGAGCTGGTGTCGTGGAGCTCGCTGGTGGTGCAGCTGTGCCTGCTGGGCCTGGTGCTGTGGCTGCTGCAGCGGCAGATCGGCCGCCGCCTGCACGCCGAGCGGCAGTCGCTGCGCGCGGCCGCGCGTGCCGCCTCGGTGCTGCAGACCGTGCGCGAGCCGATTGTGCTGCTCGACCGCGACCTGCGCGTGCAGCTGCACAACCCGGCGTTCGCCGAACTGTACGGGCTGCAGGACGAACGTGCCGACGGCACGTTGCTGGCCGATGTCGGCGAAGGCGCGTGGCAGGATCCGGTAGTGCGCCAGCGCCTGTCCGACGTGCTGCTGCGAGGGCGCGAGCTGTGGGACTTCGAACACGAACAGCGCACCGACGGCACGGTGCGTTACATGCTCATCAATGCGCGGCGCATGCCGCTGCCCGACACCGATGATGAAGTGGTGCTGATGACGGTCAGCGACGTGACCGTGCAGCGTGCCGTGCAGTGGCGCGTGGAAGAGCTGAACCGCCAGCTGGAAGGCAAGGTGGCCCAGGTCTCGGAGGTCAACCGTGAGCTGGAGGCCTTCAGCTATTCGGTGTCGCACGACCTGCGCGCACCGCTGCGCCACGTCGCCGGTTTCTCCGACAAGCTGTCGCGGCACCTGGGCGAGGGCGCCGACGAGAAGAGCCATCACTACCTGGACGTGATCTCCGGTTCGGCGCGGCGCATGGCGGCGCTGATCGACGACCTGCTGGTCTATTCGCGGCTGGGCCGCGCGGCGATGCGCCAGCAGGCGGTGGACATGCAGACGCTGGTGGCCGACACGCGGGCCATGCTCGATGCCAATCTGAAGACCGATGCCGAAAGCAGCGGTGTGGCCCACCACGTGGAGTGGAACATCGCGCCGCTGCCGATCGTGGTGGCCGACGAGAACATGATGCGCCAGGTGTGGCTGAACCTGCTCGGAAACGCGGTGAAGTACTCGGGCAACCGTGAACCGGCGCAGATCCACGTGGACTACCAGCAGCAGGCCGATGGCGGCCATCAGTTCACGGTCAGCGACAATGGTGCAGGCTTTGACATGGCCTACGCCGGCAAGCTGTTCGGCGTGTTCCAGCGCCTGCACAAGGCCAGTGACTACCCTGGCACCGGCATCGGCCTGGCCAGCGTGCGCCGCGTGCTGACCCGCCATGGCGGCCGCATCTGGGCCGAAGCCGCGCCCGATGCCGGTGCCACCTTCCACTTCTATCTGCCTCCGGCACTGGATGCAGTCAACCAAGGGTCTTCCGCATGACGACGCTGCGCACCATCCTCCTGGCCGAAGACAGCCCGGCCGACGCTGAAATGGCCATCGATGCACTGCAGGAGGCCCGTCTGGCCAACCCCATCGTGCACGTCGAGGACGGCGTGGAAGTGATGGACTACCTGCTGCGCCGTGGTGCGTGGGCCGGCCGCGAAGAGGGCTTGCCGGCGGTGCTGCTGCTGGACATCAAGATGCCGCGCATGGATGGCCTGGAAGTGCTGCGGCAGATCCGCGAGCACGACGAACTGAAGCGGCTGCCGGTGGTCATCCTGTCGTCCTCGCGCGAGGAAAGCGATCTGGCGCGCAGCTGGGACATGGGCGTGAACGCCTACGTGGTAAAGCCGGTGGACGTGGACCAGTTCTTCGGCGCGGTGCAGACCCTGGGCAAGTTCTGGGCGCTGATCAACCAGGCACCGGAGGTCGAGTAAGGCCATGCCCTTGACTGGTCCGGCCCTCGGGGCGCTGCGCATCCTGCTGGTGGAAGATTCAGCGGAAGATGCCGAGCTGATGTCCGAACAGATGCTCGACGCGGGCCTGGACGCCCGTTTCGAGCGCGTGGAGAGCGGCCCCGAGCTGCGCCAGGCGCTGGCCAGCTTCGCGCCGGACATTGTGCTCTCGGACCTGAGCATGCCGGGTTTCTCCGGTGACGAAGCGCTGCGCATCGTGCGCGAGGCCGCACCGGATGTTCCCTTCATCTTCGTCTCCGGCACGATGGGCGAGGAGAACGCGGTGGAGGCCCTGCAGAAGGGCGCCAATGACTACATCATCAAGCACCACCCGGCGCGCCTGCCGTCGGCGGTGGCGCGCGCGGTGCGTGATGCACGCAGCGCGGTGGAGCGCCTGCGCGTGGAAACCGAGCTGATGCGTGCGCAGCGGCTGGAGAGCCTCTCGCTGCTTGCCGCCGGCCTCAGCCACGATCTGCGCAACATCCTGCAGCCGCTGCTGATCATGCCTGACCTGCTGAAGGCGCGTACCGAAGACCCGCAGCTGCATCATCTGGCCGATGTCATCGCCGAGTGCGGCCGCCGTGGCCACGAGATGGCCGAATCGATGCTGTCCTTCGTGCGTGGCTCGCGCAATCCCAGCGAGCGCATCGTCATTGATGATCTGTTCCAGGCCGTGGCGCTGCTGTTGCGCAGCAACGTGCCCGAGGCGGTGAACCTCGAGCTGGAGGTGCAGGACGAAGGGCTGGTGGTCGATGCCAACTACACCGAACTGCAGCAGGTGCTGCTGAACCTGGCGCTCAACGCGATCCAGGCGATGCCGCAGGGCGGGCGCCTGAGCCTGACCGCCGAACATGCCGGCGAACGCGAGGGCGTCGATTGGCTGCGCATCGTGGTCGAAGACGAAGGCATCGGCATGGATGCCGACACGCTGTCGCACCTGTTCAATCCGTTCTTCACCACCAAGGCCGACGGCACCGGGCTGGGCCTGATTTCCTGCAAGCGCATCGTCGAAGGTGCCGGTGGCAGCATCCACGTCAGCAGCCAGCTGGGGCAGGGCACGCGATTCGAGCTGCGGCTGCCGATGCATGAGCTGGCCGAGGGCGGTGAGCCGGTCGAACAGCTGGTGGCGCTGGGCAGTGGCCAGTCGATCCTGGTGGTCGATGGCGAAGCCACGCGCCTGTCGCTGCTGGGCAATGCGCTGTCCAGCCAGGGCTACCAGCTGCAGTTGGCTTCCGACGGCCCGGCCGCGCTGCGCTGGATGCAGCAGGAAGCGATGCCGGCGCTGGTCATTGCCGATGCCGGCTCGCGCCTGCTGCCGGCCAGCCAGCTGCTGGGTGAGATGGCCACGCTGGGCTACGCCGGCCCGGCACTGGTGCTGGAAGAGGCCGCGGTGGAGCTGGACACCAGCGCCTTCCCGGCGGGAATCGACGTGCACGTGCTGCGCAAGCCGCTGCAGATGCAGCAGGTGTTCCGCGCGGTGGCCGAAGCGCTGGGTTGAAGGGGCTGCCGGCCAGCGGCCGGTACTACCGTCACCGTGACCCGGTAGCCCCGGGCCATGCCCGGCCGGTCTTATTGGTCGGTGCCGGGCGCTTCCCACGGGAACCGCGGCAGGCTTGCCACCGCCTGCTCCAGCCGCCGTGACCAGTTGTTGTGGATGTCGGCATACAGCGGCGAATCGGCGGTGAAGCGCAGCTGCTGGTCTACCTGCAGTTCGCCCTTGCGCAGCATCACCATGTCGATCGGCAGGCCCACCGACAGGTTGGAACGGATGGTCGAGTCCAGCGACAGCAGCGCCGTGCGCGCGGCATCTTCCAGCCGCGTGGCCGGGCTGAGGATGCGGTCGAGGATCGGCTTGCCGTACTTGGATTCGCCGATCTGCAGGTAGGGCGTCTCCGGCGAGGCGGCAATGGCATTCCCCAGCGGGTAGATCATGTACAGGCCTGGCTGCTCGCCGGCGATCTGCCCACCGAAGATCAGCGTGGCCTGCGTGTTGATGCCGTCGTGGCCGTGTTCGGTGTGCTGGCACTTCACCTGGCTGTCCACCAGCAGCGCGCCCACGTAGGCGGCGGCTTCGAACAGGTGCGTCATCTGCCGCAGGTTGGGCGTGCGCGCTTCGGCGGCATCACGCTGCAGGCGCGAGACCAGCAGCTGGGTCGTGGCCAGGTTGCCGGCGGCCATCAGTACGAAGGTCGCCTCGCCGGGGTACTCGAACACGTGCAGCTTGCGGTGCACGCGGACATCGTCCAGCGCGGCATTGGTCCGGGTGTCGGCGGCGAAGACCAGGCCTTCGTCCACCTCGATTCCAACGCAATAGGTCATGTGGGTGTCCTATCATGTGCGTCCTGGATTGTAGGCAGGCCGCCGTGACGATGGCATGCCCACCCCCCCCCTGAACGCCGTCACCGGAACCGCATGACCACCGTGCTCCTGAGCCTGGGCAGCAACGTCCAGCCCCGCCGCTACCTCCACGCCGCGGTGACGGCCCTGCGCAAGCGTTTCGGCGCGCTGCGGGTATCACCGGCCTACCGCACGGCCGCGGTCGGCTTCGATGGCCCGGCCTTCCTCAACAACGGCGTGGCGATCGAGACCGATCTGCCGCTGCAGGAACTGGACGACTGGCTGCACGCGCTGGAAGACGCGCATGGCCGCGACCGCAGCGGGCCGCGCTTTTCCGACCGTACGCTGGATATCGACGTGGTGTTCTACGGCGACCTGGTGGTGGAAGGGCCCGGCCACCTGCGCATCCCGCGCCCGGAGCTGAAGCATGCCTTCGTGCTGAAGCCGCTGGCGGACATCGCCCCGGACTTCATCGATCCGGTGAGCGGCCGGGATCTGGCCACGCTGTGGCGCGCGCACAAGCAGCATGGGGAAGCGTTCGAGGTCGTGGACCTGGAATGATGGGTTTTTGTTGCCGGCCAGCGGCCGGCACTACCGGTCGTGTCAGCTGACAGTACGCCCGCCATCCACGCGCAGCGTGTGGCCGGTGACGAAGCTGGCCTCGGCCACCAGCCAGTACACCGCCTCGGCGATCTCCTCGACGGTGCCGATGCGGGCCAGCGGCGTGCGCGCCAGCAGCGCTTCGCGGGCGAAATCATCCTTGCCCTGTTCCGGCCACAGGATCGCGCCCGGCGCCACGGCATTCACCCGCACCTTCGGCGCCAGTTCCAGCGCCAGCGAACGGGTGGCCATTTCCAGCGCGGCCTTGGCCATGGTGTAGGCGACGTGGTCGCGCATCGGGTCGGTGCCGTGCAGGTCGGTCAGGTTGACGATGCAGCCCTGCTGGCGGCGCAGGTAGGGCGCGGCCGCCTGTGACAGCAGCAGCGGCGCGCGGGCGTTGACCGCGTAGAGCTCGTCCATGGCCTCGGCGGTGACCTGGCCGAACGGGGTGGGGAAGAAGTTGGAGGCGTTGTTGACCAGCGCGTCCAGGCGGCCGAAGTGGGCCACGGCCTGTTCGACCAGGTCGGGCAGGGCATCGGCGTCGCGCAGGTCGGCCTGCAGGGCCAGCACGCTGCCCGGGCGGACGTTCTCCAGGTCGAACGCGGCCTGCTGCAGCTCGGCGCTGGATGCGTGGGCGTGCAGCACCACCGACCAGCCACAGGCGTGGAACTGGCGGGCGATGGCCGCACCGATCCGGCGGGCGCTGCCGGTGATCAGGGCCACGGGGGCGGTGTCGCTCATGAGGGTCCTCCAAGGCTCGGCTATCCTGTGCACCATTGTCACCGCATTCGAAGACACCATGCAGCCCACCTTCCCCCTGCCTGAAGCCGACGCCCTGGCCCACAGCGACCAGCTGGCGGCCGCCCTGCGTGCCGAAATCCTTGCGCAGGGCGGGGCGATCCCGTTCTCGCGCTTCATGGAGCTGTGCCTGTACGCCCCCGGCTGGGGCTATTACAGCGCCGGCGCCAGCAAGTTCGGTGGCAGTGGTGATTTCACCACCGCGCCCGAGCTCGGCAGCCTGTTCGCCGGCAGCGTGGCCAACGCGCTGGCCCCGGTGTTCGCACAGCTGGATGCGCACGCGCGCATGCTGGAGCTGGGCGGCGGCACCGGCGCCTTCGCCGAGGCCGTGCTGCTGCGCCTGGCCGAACTGGACGCGCTGCCGGCACGCTACGCCATCCTCGAGCCCAGCGCGGACCTGCGCCAGCGCCAGCAGCAGCGCCTGCAGCAGAACCTGCCGGCCGAGCTGGCCAGCCGCGTGGAATGGGTCGACCGCCCGTTCGATGACGACTGGGACGGCGTGGTGTTCGCCAACGAGGTGATCGACGCGCTGCCGACCCCGCGCTTCCTGATCAAGGACGGCGAGGTCTACGAGGAAACCGTCGAGCTGGATGGCGAGGGCAACTTCATGCGCGGCGCGCAGCCGGCCGACGTGCTGCTCAATGGCGCGGTGCGCCACCTCGAGCGCTACCTGGAAAAGCCTTTCGCCGATGGCTACCGCTCCGAAGTGCTGCCGCAGCTGCCGTACTGGCTGCAGGCGGTGGCCGGTGGCCTGCAGCGTGGCGCGATGCTGTTCGTCGATTACGGCTACAACCGTGGCGAGTTCTACCAGCACGACCGCGACGACGGCACCGTGCGCGCGTTCTACCGCCACCACGTGCACAACGAGGTGTACCGCTGGCCGGGCCTGCAGGACATCACCGCATCGGTGGATTTCACCGCCATGGCCGAGGCCGGCCTGCACGGTGGCTTCGAGCTGGCCGGTTACTGCAGCCAGTCCAGTTTCCTGCTCGGCAATGGCCTGGACCAGGTGCTGGTGCTGGCCGAAGAGCGCACCGATGAAGTGGGCCGCATCCAGCTGCGCGACCAGGTGAAGAAGCTGACCCTGCCGACCGAGATGGGCGAACGCTTCCAGGTGATCGGCCTGCAGCGCGAGGTGGATTTCGAACCGGCCTTCGAGCTGGGTGACCTGAGCTGGCGCCTGTGAGCGCAGGGTTGCCGGTGATCAAGCCGCTGCGTCGGCCGCGGCTGTGGACCGCGCTGTGGCTGCTGGCGGTACTGGTGGTGATCGTGGTCTGCCTGATTCCGCCGCCGCCGATCGACCTGCCGGAGAACGGCGACAAGGTCGAGCACTTCCTGGCCTATTTCATCCTGTCCGGCAGCGCGGTGCAGTTGTTCCGTCGTGGCACGCCGCTGCTGTGGGCGGGCGTGGGCCTGGTGCTGATGGGCGTGGGCATCGAGTTCGCGCAGGGTGCGCTGACCAGCAACCGCAGCGCCGACCCGATGGATGCGCTGGCCAATACGGTGGGCGTGCTGTCGGGTCTGGCGACCGCCTTGACCCCGGTGCGCGACATCCTGCTGCGCTGGCGCGGTTGAGGTAGCACGGCGGTGCCAGTACATCCACGCCATGCGTGGATGTCGTTCCGGTGGAGCCGAGACATGCTCGGCTCCACCGTGTCCCGCATCACTTCTGCAGCGTCACCTCATCCAGCACCCACATCGCCGGGCGCGTGTCGCCGGTGAAGTTGATGCACAGATCGTCCGTGCCCGACCCACCCTTCGGCAGCGCCGCGCGCAGGGTGACGAAGCCATCGGCATCGGTGCTGGCCGGCAGCGGCACCTGGGCCACGACCTTGCCGGTGCAGTCGCCACGACGGATCAGCATTTCGCCGTTGCGGCCCTTGGCCTTCTCGAACCTGCGCGCCGGTTCGTCATGGGCCAGCTGAAAGTAGTACGGAATGCGCCCGGCACGTACTTCCACGCTGCCGATGCCATCGAGCTGCGCGGCCGGCCAGCGCCAGCACGGCTGGAAGATGTCCACGGTGAACACCTTGCGCGCACCTTCGCGCGGGCCATCGTCTTCCAGGCGCAGTACCAGGCCCTTCTCGCCCACGCAGCTGTGCAGTTCCTCGCTGTGGCGGCTGAGCAGCGACTGCGCGGTGTAGGACGCCACGGTCGGTGCCGCTGCCAGCGGCTGGCCCTGGAAGAACGCAGCGGCCTGCACAGTGGCGGGCAGCGGCTGGGTCAGCGGCTGCTGGTACAGCGGCGAGCTTGCGGTCACCGGCGTGCCGTCGGTGCTGTAGCGCACCTCATAGCCCAGCGGATTGGCCAGCGACACCGTCACCGTGTTCGCGGCGCGGTCGTCGGTATGGCCCACGCCCACTTCGAACGGGGTCTGCGCATAGGCCAGGCCCCAGGCGCGGTAGCGCTGCAGCTGCGCCGGCAGGCGGGCGAGGAAATCGCGGAAATCGCGATGCTCCGGCGCGCTCCAGCCGGTTTCGGCCACCGCGGCCAGGCGCGGGAACAGGTTGTGCTGCAGGCGTGCGTAGGTGCGGGTGTGCTCGGTGAACATGTTCGCCTGCAGGCCGAGGATGTGCCCGCGCTTGTCGGCGGCCAGCTCGGCCGGCACCGGCTCGAAGTTGTACAGCTTGGCCAGGTTGACCTGGGCCGGGCGGCCCGGCGGCTCGTTCGGCGAACCGGTCTGCAGGTAGTCCAGGTACAGGTGGCTGACCGGCGACATCACCACGTCATGGCCGCTGCTGGCCGCGGCGAGGCCGCCTTCGGTGCCGCGCCAGGACATCACCGTGGCCTGCGGCGGCAGGCCGCCTTCGAGGATCTCGTCCCAGCCGATCAGGCGGCGGTCGTGCGCTTCCAGGAAGGTTTCCAGGCGCTTGATGATGTGGCTCTGCATGGCCATCTCATCCTTGATGCCCAGCTCGCGCATGCGCTTCTGCACCTGCTTCGAGGCGATCCACTGGTCCTTGACCGCCTCGTCGCCACCCACGTGCACGTACTTTGCCGGGAACAGCTGGATCACTTCCTCCAGCACGTTCTCCAGGAAGGTGACGGTGCCGTCCTCGACGTTGAACAGGTTGGGGAACACGCCCCATTCGCTGATCGGCTTCAGCGGCGTGCTGATCGAGCCCAGTTCCGGGTAGGCGGCGATCGCGGCCGTGGCGTGGCCGGGCACGTCGATTTCCGGGATCACCTGGATGTGCAGCTTGGCTGCATAGGCAATCACTTCGCGGATCTGGTCCTGGGTGTAGAAGCCGCAGAACGGGTATTCCTGCTTCGTCACCGGATCGATGCCGCCATCGCCGGCCGGCAGGCGGCAGCTGCCGACCTCGGTCAGCTTCGGGTAGCGCTTGATCTCCATGCGCCAGCCCTGGTCATCGGTCAGGTGCCAATGGAAGGTGTTGAGCTTGTGCGCGGACATCGCATCGAGCACGCGCTTGATCTCGTCCAGGCTCTGGAAGTGGCGCGCCGAGTCGAGCATGAAGCCGCGCCAGCTGAAACGCGGTGCGTCCTGGATCTGCACGGCCGGCAGCGCGCCCTGGCTGCCGCCGGTGGCCAGCTGGGCCAGGGTGGTGGCGCCGTAGAACAGGCCGGTCTCGTTGCCGGCCTGCACCAGCACGCCCTGCGCGGTGCTCTCCAGCGTGTAGCCCTCGCCGGTATCGCGGAAGGTGGGGATGATCTGGAAGCGGATGCCGCCGGCCTTGCCGGTAGCCAGCGCCAGGCGCGGGCCGCCACTGCGGGCGAGCAGATCGGCGAACTGGCCGGCCACGCGCTGCTCGGCTTCGCTGTCGGCGCGCAGGGCCGTGCCTGCGGCCACGGTGATGCCGGCGCCATTGCCGCGCTGCACCTTGGCCGGTGCGGGAATCAGCATCAGGCTGCCGGCGCGCAGCTGCGGGCCGGGGCCGGTATCCAGTGCCGGGGCATCGGCGGCGCGGGCGGCGGCGGGAAGCATCGCCAGGCCCAGCAGCATGCTGGCAAGGGGGAAGGGTCGCATCGTCTCACTCCTGTGGTGGGCGGCTCGCTGTGCCGCGCGTGGCCGCCGCGCAGGCGGCGATTCCGGTCTCCCATCGTACGACGGGCCCGGAAATCCGGGCCCGTCGCGATGTGCAGCTGGGTGCAGTCTTAGAACTTGAAGTGCAGGGTGGCCATGTAGCGGCGGCCGCTCTTGTACTTGCCAGCCAGGTGTTCCTTGTCGCCCAGGTACTGGAAGTAGGTCTCGTCCAGCAGGTTCTGCGCGTCCACCGTCAGCGACCAGTTGTCGTTGAAGGTATAGCCGAAGCTGGCACCCAGTTCCGCGTAGTCGTCCACGCTGGACGGGGCGGCACCGGCCACGTAGCCGCCGGCCAGATAGCTGTCACGCCAGTTGTAGGTCAGGCGCGCATTGATCGGGCCCTTCTCGTAGTACGGGCTGAAGGCGATGGCATTGCGCGACTGGTACGGCAGCGGATCGCCGGTGTTGTTCTCACCGTTGGCGTAGGTGTAGTTGGCGGTCAGGCCGAAGCCGCTTTCGCCGAAGGGCTGCTGGAAGCTGATGTTGAAGCCCTTGACGTGGCCGCTGCCGGCGTTGCGCGGGCGCTGGATGCTGTAATCGCAGTAGCCGTCGGCGGTGCAGCCGTTGGTACCGACGAGGTTCGCCCAGGTGGCCGGCGAGGTATCGCGGATCGAGTTGTACTGGCGCTCGATGGTGGCCGAGGTGTCGATGTAGTTGTCGATCTTCTTGTAGAACACCGACCACGCCACCACGGCCTGCGGCGCGTAATAGTACTCGGCCGAGGCGTTGAAGTTCCACGACTCATACGGCGACAGATCGGCGTTGCCGCCCGAACCGGTCAGGGTGGTGTCGTTGAGGAAGGTGTTGTTGACCATCTGGTTGTACGGCGCCCAGGCGATCACCTTGGCCGCGGCGAAGCGGAACACCCAGTCGTTGTCGGTGTCCCACGCGACGTTCAACGACGGCAGCACGAAGTCTTCCTTCTTGGTGCGGGTCTGCCACTTGCTGTCCAGGTCGGTCAGGGTCGGCGTGCCGCCGTAGACGAAGCCGCTGCCTTCGGTCTTGGAATCGACGTAGCGCACGCCCAGGTTGCCGCGCAGCGGGCCGTTGGAGAAGTTCAACTGCGCGTAGGCCGCGTTGTTGGTCTGGGTCAGCGCCCAGCTGTTGTTGAGGTAGCTGGCCGGATCGGGGTTGCTGTAGTCGATCGGGCTGTTGCGCACCCAGTTCAGCACGTTGTTGCGGCCGGCCTGCACGTGGCGGCCCTGGTCGCTGGTGAAACCCTGGATGTCGGTCAGGCCGATGGTGCCGACGTCGGCCAGCGTGCCCGGGGTGACGCCGCCGTACACGTTGAGGGTGAAGGCTTCATCGTGCTTGCCGTGGCGCACGCCGAACTGCAGCTGGTTGAAGATGCTGTCGAACTGGACGTTGAAGTCGAGCTGGGCGTAGGTGTCCTTGCTCTCGGTGGAGAACACGCCGTTGTTGCCGAACCAGCCGCCGGCCGAACCCCAGTTGGCCGGGTCGCGGGCGCCTGCCGGGTCATCGAAGGTGATGCCCTTGTCCATGTTCCAGCTGTAGCCGCCGTTGTAGAACGGCTCGATGAAGTACTGGGCCAGGTTCTTGTTGTCGGACTTGCTCTGGCCGGCCTGGCCGGTCACGCCCCAGCTTTCGCCCTTCCAGGCGCCACGCAGGTCCACGCCCTTTGTGACCACTTCGGACAGGCGCACGTTGTTGTCATAGATCAGCGTGCCGCTGTTGGCGATGGCGCTGGCGTTGGAGTGGCCGCTGGTGGCCACGCCGTTGCGCACGTCGCCGAGCTGGTTGACGGCGTTGACGGTGCCCGGGTTCCAGGTCAGGAAGGAGTAGAGCGACTGGTTGTAGTTGTCGAACTTTTCCTTGATGTACATGCCGCTCAGGTTGAACTCGAGGTCATCGGTCGGCTTGAACTGCAGGTTGACCACGGCGCTGTCGCGCTTGCGTTCCTGCTGGAACCAGGCGGCGTTGAACGAGTTCGGCACGTCCACGTCGGCAGCCACGCCGGTGGCATTGGGGAAGGTGCTGGCCTTGGTGTAGCCGAACACTTCCTTGCCCTGGCGGTCGACGGCTTCTTCGTAGTGCTGGGCCGAGACGGCCACGCCGAAGGTCTCGTCGTTGTTCTTCCAGCTGTACAGCACGGCCGCGTTCGGCTTGCCTTCGCTGGCCTGCTGGCTGTAGCTGTAGCCCACCGAGGCGGCCACTTCGTTCTGCTTCAGGTCCAGCGGCTGGCGGGTGTGCATCAGCACGGTGCCGCCGAGGCTGCCTTCGGTCAGTCGCGCTTCGGACGACTTGATGATCTCCGCGCGGCCCAGAATCTGCGGGGCCAGCAGCGTGTAGTCGAAGCCGCGGTTGGGCTGTTCGCCGTACAGCCAGATGGCCTGCGCAACCGGGTGGTTGTCCAGGAAGGACAGGTTGAGGCTGGGGTCGGTGCCGTCGATGCTGACGCGCTCGCCCTGGCCGAATCGGCGGTCCAGGGTCACGCCCGGGATCTGCGACAGCGCTTCGGCAACGTTGGTGCTGGGGAACTTGCCGATGTCCTCGGCGGTGATCGCTTCGGACACACCGACGTTGTTGCGCTTGGTGTCCAGCGATTTTTCCAGGCTGGCGCGGATGCCCACCACCTGCACGGTGTCCAGGTCCTGCGGGGTAGCCTGCTGGGCGTGCGCCGAGAAGGCGAGGCAGCCGACGATGGCTGCCGAAAGCAGAGTCTTGCGGGTGTTCATGATGTCTCTCCTCATCACTGATGTGCGTTGTCGGCGGCGAACGGATGGCAGGTCATGCCTGGCGCCAGCAGGGGCTGCCGGGCGCGATGGTGCGGTTCCAGTGCGTCGTGCGTACTGCGGTGCTGCGTACTGCTTGCTGCGTACTGCGGTTCAGGCGTTGGCGTGGAGCAGGAACCAGCTGGCGGCGCCGATGACGCCCAGCTGCCCGTGCTCGACCACCTTCACCGGGATGCGTGCCAGCGCTTCGCCCATCGGCCCCTTCTGCAGGTAGCGTTCGACGAAGGTGCTGGCATGCAGGTATTCACGGATCTGCGGCAGGATGCCGCCGGCCAGGTAGACACCACCCTGCGCACCGTAGAACAGCGCCATGTCGCCGATGGTGCTGCCGAGCAGGCCACAGAACACATCCAGCGCCTGGCGGGCGAGGGCATCGGTGCCGGCCATCGCTGCGGCGGTCACCGCATCCGGGCTGGCCAGCACCGGGGACTGCCCCTGCAGGGCGCAGATGGCGTGGTACACGTTCATCAGGCCGGGGCCGGACAGCGCATGTTCGATCGACACGTGCGCGCGGTCGCGCTGCATGTGGCGGACGATGGCCATCTCCAGTTCGGTGCTGGCCGCCAGCGTCGGCTGGCCGGCCTCGGTGGCGAGCACCACCGGACCATGAGGAGTGGGGATCCACAGCGCGGCGCCCAGGCCGGTACCGGGGCCGACCACCAGGGTCGGGCCGCGCGGCGCGGTCTCGGGGCCGCACAGGTGCAGCACGCCGCTTGCGTCAACCTGCGCCGCGGCATAGGCCACCGCTTCGAAGTCGTTGACGATGTGCACGTGCTGCAGGCCGACCTCGGCTTCGACCTGGCGGGCCGACAGCGGCCACGGCAGGTTGGCGGTGATCACCGTGCCGTCCTCGCGGGCGAAGCCGGCGGTGGCGACCACGCACTGGCTGGGCCGCGCGCTGTCACCGAGGAAGTCGGTGAGGATCGCACTCAGGCCTGCGTAGTCCGCATTGCGGTACTTGCGGTATTCCAGCAGCTGCACCGGATGGGCCTCGTCGCCGCTGGCCTGCGCCCTTGCCACGCGCACATGGGTGCCGCCGACGTCGGCGGCCAGGAACGAGGGCGCGACGCAGGACAGGACATGGGCCGGGGCGGGATGGCTGGCGGTCACGCGGGCTCCTGCTGCAGGTGGGAAGCGGACCCACGAAAGGCCCGTCGATGGGGCGGAGTCTGTAACTGCGTTGACAACGATGTCAACGAGTTCGTGACACTTTCGTTGCTGCGCCGCAACGAATGACAGACGCCGTAAACGTTTACATCGTCTTGACCCGGTATTAACCCGCTAGCCGTTGCGCCATGGGCTTCTAGGCGCAGAGCGCATTCAGCGCTGAGCGTGCTGGTGCTGTTGCGCAGTGCAGCACGGCCGCACCGGGCCTGTGCAATCAAGTTGACAAACGGCGGTACTCCACCGAAAGAATGTGACAACGTTGTTCCCAGCCACTCTCCGACACCGCCTTCTGCGGTCGTCGCCGCAGGAGCCCACCTGATGTCCGCCGTCACTGCTGCAAGCGCGCGTCCAAACGTTGCCGCCTCCATCGCCATCGTCGGCGTGTTGTTCTTCCTGATCGGCTTCTTCACCTGGCTCAACGGCCCGTTGATCACCTTCGTCAAGCTGGCATTCGAGCTCAGCGAGGTCGGCGCCTTCCTGGTGCTGATGGTGTTCTACCTGTCGTACTTCTTCCTCGCCCTGCCGTCGTCGTGGATCCTGCGCCGCACCGGCATGAAGAAGGGCCTCAGCCTGAGCCTGCTGGTGATGGCCGCGGGCGCGGCACTGTTCGGCGAGTTCGCCACGCAGCGCTGGTATCCCGGTGCGCTCGGCGGCCTGTTCGTGATCGGCAGCGGCCTGGCCCTGCTGCAGACCGCGATCAATCCCTACATCTCCATCCTCGGCCCGATCGAAACGGCCGCGCGCCGCATCGCGCTGATGGGCATCTGCAACAAGATCGCCGGCATGCTGGCACCGGTGCTGATCGGCACGCTGGTGCTGCACGGCATCGGCGATCTGTCGGCCAGCGTGGCCGCTGCCGATGAAGCGACCAAGGCGCAGCTGCTCAACGAATTTGCCGCCAAGATCCACGCGCCGTACCTGGCCATGGCCGGTGTGCTGGTGGTGCTGGCGGTGGCGGTGCTGTTCTCGCCGCTGCCGGAGATCAAACCGTCCGAAGCCAACGCCACGCCGACTGCAGCGGGTGCCGCCGAGCGCCGCAGCATCTTCCAGTTCCCGCACCTGTGGCTGGGCGTGCTGTGCCTGTTCGTCTACGTCGGCGTGGAAGTGATGGCCGGTGATGCCATCGGTACCTACGGCCACGGCTTCGACCTGCCGCTGGACCAGACCAAGATGTTCACCTCGCTGACCCTGTTCGCCATGCTCATCGGCTACGTGGTCGGCCTGGCGTTGATTCCGAAGGTGGTTTCGCAGTCGCGTTACCTCACCGTCTCGGCAGTGCTGGGCGTGCTGTTCTGCCTGGGCGCGTGGGCCACCCACGGCTATGTCTCGGTCGCCTTCGTGGCGCTGCTGGGCTTCGCCAACGCCATGATGTGGCCGGCCATTTTCCCGCTTGCCATCCGCGGCCTGGGCCGTTTCACCGAAACCGGCTCGGCCCTGCTGGTGATGGGCATCGCAGGCGGCGCGATCATTCCGCAGCTGTTCGCCGTGCTCAAGCAGCACATCGACTTCCAGCTGGTGTTCGTCCTGCTGATGGTGCCGTGCTACCTCTACATCCTGTTCTACTCGGTGATCGGCCATCGCGCCGGCCTGCCGCAGGACAAGGCCTGATCGGCGATGATGGACGGCAGCCAACCCCAGGAAAAGCCGATGCGCAGAGCGACCATCAAGGACGTTGCCGAAAAGGCCAAGGTCTCGCTGAAGACGGTGTCGCGGGTCATCAACAACGAGCCGTCGGTGATGCAGGCCACCCGTGCGCGGGTGCTGCGTGCCATCGCCGAGCTCGACTACGAACCCGATCCGTCGGCGCGGAACCTGCGCAGCGGCACCACGTTCGTGATCGGGCTGGTGTACGACAACCCGAACCCGTACCACATCATCGGCGTGCAGAACGGCGTGCTCGCCGCCTGCCGCGAAACCGGCTTCGGCCTGCAGATCCATCCCTGCGATTCGAGCTCACCGATGCTGGCCGATGAACTGGCCGACTGGGTGCAGCGTTCGCGCCTGGCCGGGCTGGTGCTGACCGCGCCGATGTCCGAGCGTCGCGACCTGATCCAGATGCTGACCGCGCGCGGCATCAAGCTGGTGCGGATCATCGCTGCCACCGAGGACCCGGCCGATGGCGCCTGCGTGTTCGTCGACGACCGCGAGGCCGCCTACGAAGTCACCGAGCATCTGATCCAGCTCGGCCACCAGCGCATCGGTTTCCTCTGGGGTGGCGCCTCGCACCGTTCCTCGGGCGAGCGCTACGCAGGTTACGAAGCCGCGCTGAAGGACTACGGCATGACCGTGGACAAGCATCTGGTGGTGCAGGGCGACTACACCTTCGACGATGGTTTCCGTGGTGCGCGACGCCTGCTGGCGCTGCGCGAACCGCCCACCGCCATCTTCGGGTCCAACGATGAAATCGCCGCCGGCGTGCTGGCGGCCGCGAAGTCGGCCGGCATGAACGTGCCCTACGACCTCTCCATCGCCGGCTTCGAGGACAGCCCGTTCTCGCGCCAGTCGTGGCCGCCGCTGACCACCGCCAAGCAGGCCACCGAGGACATCGCCCGCCACGCCGCGCGCCTGCTGATCGCGCAGCTGCGCAGCGATGCCTACGACGATGCACCGGCCGCCCTGCAGAACCAGGGCTTCGTGCCGCAGCTGGTGGTGCGCGGCTCCACCGCACCGATGCGCCCGGCCGGCGTGCGCCCCCTTCCTTCCGAACCCGCCTGAGTCCGCCATGTCGCTGTCCGACCCCACCGCCACCCTGATGTTCGCCGAGGCTGCTGAAGCGGCCGACGTGGTTGCCCGCCAGTTCGCCCGCAACCACGCCACCATGGAAACGCTGGCCGCCAGCCTGCGTGCGGCACCGCCGCCGTTCGTGGTGACCTGCGCACGCGGGAGCTCCGACCATGCCGCCACCTACGGCAAGTACCTGCTGGAAACCCAGCTGGGCCTGGTGGTCGCCTCGGCCTCGCCGTCGGTGGGTTCGGTCTACGCCGTGCCGCTGCAGCTTCGTGGTGCATTGTTCATCGTCATCTCGCAGTCGGGCAAGAGCCCGGACCTGCTGCGGAATGCAGAAGCCGCCAAGGCCGCCGGTGCGCGCGTGGTCGCCCTGGTCAACGTCGAGGATTCGCCGCTGGCGCAGCTGGCAGACACGGTCATCCCGCTGCATGCCGGCGCCGAGAAGAGCGTGGCCGCGACCAAGAGCTACCTGGCCTCGCTGGCCGCGCTGCTGCAGCTGGCCGCCTACTGGAAGCAGGACAGCAGCCTGCGCAATGCGCTGGACCTGCTGCCCGATGCGCTGCGTGCGGCGTGGCAGTGCGACTGGAGTGCGGTCTCCGATGGCCTGGTCGATGCCACCAACCTGTTCGTGCTCGGCCGTGGCCTCGGTCTCGGCGCGGCGCAGGAGGCCGCGCTGAAGTTCAAGGAAACCTGCAGCCTGCATGCCGAGGCCTACAGCTCGGCCGAGGTCAAGCACGGCCCGATGGCGCTGGTCGGCCGCGGCTTCCCGGTGCTGGCCTTTGCCCAGCCCGATGAAACCGGTGCCGGCACCCGTGCGGTCGTCGAGGAATTCAGTGCGCGCGGCGCCCAGGTGTGGATGGCCGGCGCCGGTGGCAACCTGCCGGTGGCGGTCGCGCCGCACCCGCTGTGCGCACCGCTGCTGACCGTGCAGAGCTTCTACCGTGCCATCAACGCACTGGCGATCCGCCGTGGCTTCAATCCCGACCTGCCGCCGCACCTGAACAAGGTCACGGAGACGGTCTGATGGCCACGGTCCTGCGCAACGCCCGCATCCTCACCGGCGATGATTTCCGCGACGACCTGGCGGTGGTGATCGAAGACGGCCGCATCATCGCGCTGCTGCCCGACGCCGCGCCGCAGCTGGGCGAGGCCGACGAACAGGTGGACCTGGGCGGTGGCTGGCTGCTGCCGGGCTTCATCGACGTGCAGGTCAACGGCGGTGGCGGTGCGCTGTTCAACAACACGCCGGATGTCGCATCGCTGCGCACCATCGCGCAGGCCCACCGGCGCTTCGGCACCACCGCGATGTTGCCGACTCTGATCAGCGACGACGTGGACGTGATGCGCGAGGCGATGGGTGCGATGCGCGAGGCGATCGCGCAACAGGTGCCGGGCATCATCGGCATCCACCTGGAAGGCCCGTACATCGCCCCGGCGCGCAAGGGCACCCACGATGCCAGCAAGTTCCGCGTGCCCGATGCCGATGAAATCGCACTGGCCGCGTCGCTGGACAACGGCGTGACCCTGCTGACCCTGGCGCCGGAGCGCGTACCGCTGGAGACGATCCGCGCGCTGGTCGAGCGCGGCGTGATCGTGGCGGCCGGGCATACCGCCGGTACCTATGAAGAGATCCGCGACGGACTGGATGCCGGCGTGCGCGGCTTCACCCATCTGTACAACGCGATGTCGCCGCTGCAGGGGCGTGAGCCCGGTGCCGTGGGTGCAGCGCTGGAAGACCGCGACAGCTGGATCGGCATCATCGTCGATGGCGTGCACGTGCACCCGGCCAGCCTGCGCGTGGCGCTGGCCGCCAAGCCACGCGGCCGCCTGCTGCTGGTGACCGATGCGATGCCGCCGGTCGGTGCCGATGACCCCAGCTACGTGCTGTACGGCGAGACCATCACCGCCGTCGATGGCGTGGTGCGCAATGCCGCCGGTGCGCTGGCCGGTTCGGCGCTGGACATGGCCACGGCCGTGCGCAACACCGTGCAACTGCTCGGCCAGCCGCTGGCCGAGGCGGCGCGCATGGCGTCCACCTATCCAGCGGAATTCCTCAACGTGGATGACCGCCTGGGCCACATCGCCGAGGGCTACCAGGCCGACCTGGTGCTGCTGGATGATGCCCTGCAGGTGCGTGGCACCTGGATTGCCGGACAGTACGAGGCGGCCTGATGGACGCAGCGCCGCCACGCCGGCTGGGCTCGATCGACGCCCTGCGCGGCCTTACCGTGGCGGCGATGCTGCTGGTCAACAACCCCGGTGACTGGAGCGCGGTGTTCGCGCCGCTGCGCCATGCGGACTGGCATGGCTGCACGCCCACCGACCTGGTGTTCCCGCTCTTCCTGTTCCTGGTCGGCGTGTCGATGGCCTTCAGCGTGGCACCGCGCGCGCACGACGACGCCGCGCGCCCGGCACTGGCCCGTGGCGTGCTGCAACGCGCGCTGCGCATCGCCCTCGCCGGCGTGCTGCTGCACCTGCTGGTGTGGTGGGCGCTGCACACGCATCACTTCCGCATCTGGGGTGTCCTGCAGCGCATCGCGCTGTGTGCGGCCGTGGTCGGCGTGGTGGCGGTGTACGTGCGGCCACGCACCCAGGTGGCGCTGCTGATCGCCCTGCTGGTGGGCTACACGGTGCTGCTGCTGGGCATCGGCGATCTGGCGCCGTGGACCAATCCGGCCAGCCGCCTGGATACCAACCTGTTCGCGCCCTTCATCTACCAGTGGCAGGCCGACACCGGCCTCGGCCACGATCCGGAAGGCCTGCTGAGCAGTCTCGGCGCACTCGCCAGCACCGTGCTCGGCCTGCTGGCCGGTGGCCTGCTGCGCCACGGGCGCGCTTCCGCACTGGCCGGTCTGGGCGTGGCGACCGCCGTGCTGGGTCTGCTGCTGGCCACGGTGCTGCCGCTCAACAAGCAGCTGTGGACACCGAGCTACGTGCTGTGGACCGGCGGCCTGGCGGCGCTGGCGCTGTGGCTCGGGCACCTGCTGGTCGACCGCAGGGGCTGGCCCGCGCTGGGCCGCCGCTTCGGCGTCAATGCCATCACCGCCTATCTGGGGGCCTCGGTGATGTCGGTGATCCTGCTGGCGACCGGTGCCTGGGGATGGGTCTGGCAGCAACTGGCTGCAGCGATGCCGCAGGCGTTGGAGCTGGCCTCGATGCTGCAGGCGTTGGTGTTCGTCGCGCTGTGGTGGGGCGTGGCGTGGTGGCTGGACCGGCGTCGCATCTACCTGAAGATCTGACCCGGGCCGGGGCCTTGGCAACTCAGTAGATCCACGCCACGCGTGGATGCTCTTCACCATGATGGGTGAAAAACATGAACCCTTTCATGCACATGCACCCGGTGTGATGCATGAATTACTTCACGCGCCAAGCGTGATGCATCCGGCATAACGTCAGACCTGAATGCTTACGGCGCCTCTGCAGCGCCAGCAGTGCCCATCTCCGCAGTTCCTGACCTTCCGACCCAGGAGTGCCCTATGTCCGTTGCCGCACCAAGTCCGCGCCGCTTGACCCGCTGCCTGCTGCAGGCCCTCGCTGTTCCCGCTGCACTGGCTGCCACCGTGCCCATCGCGTGGGCGGGCTGTGACAACGTCGCCCCGCTGGCCGGGCAGAGCGTCACCTGCAGTGCCGCAGCGCCCAACCCGCAATCCGTGCCGGTCAGCGCCAACGGCGAAGCCGGCATCACTCTCAACGTCGCCAGCGGCGCACAGCTGCAGCAGAACGGTGGCGGCAGCGCCATCAGCCTGGTCGGAGCCGGCGGCCATCAGCTTGGCAACCAGGGGGCGATCAGTTCGGTCGGTGGCATCGCCGTGCAGCTGGGTGGCGGCAGCCGTGTCGACAACCTCGGCAGCATCAGCACCGGCAACAACACCGCATTGCAGTTCGTCGGTGCCGGCGACAGTGTGCTGGTCAACCGCGGCACCATCAGCGGCCGCACCGGCGTACAGTTCGGCGCCGGCAATGATCGCCTGGAGATGCTGGACGGCAGCATCAGCGGCGGCGTGCTGCAGGCCGATGGCAACGACGTGCTGCTGATCAGTGGCGGCACGCTCGACAGCGTCGACCAAGGCAACGGCGATGACCAGATGACGGTCAGCGGCGGCACCATCACCGGCCTGGTGGCGCAGGGCAGCGGACGCGATGATTTCGTCATGACCGGCGGCACCCTCGGCGCGCTGCAGCAGGGCGACAACATCGACACCTTCCGCATGAGCGGCGGCCGCATCATCGGCGCCTTCGAGGATGGCGACCAGGCGTGGATGACCGGCGGCCGCATCGGCCGGGTCAACATGAAGCTGGACAAAAACCTGTGGGACCAGTCCGGCGGCACGGTCGACGGCAACGTGGTCACCGGCTTCGATACCGATACCATCATCATCTCCGGCACCGCGTACATCGGCGGCAACATCAGCGTCAGCGGCGGCAATGACAGCGTGACCATCACCGATGGCACCGTGCGGGGACAGGTGCTGCTGAGCACCGGCAACGACACCTTCAACTGGAATGGCGGTGGCATTGTCTACGGCGCCATCGACGGCGGCCCGGACGATGACGTGGCCAACCTCAGCAACCTCAACCAGGCCAACCTGGGCGCAGTGCCATTGTTCGACGGTGGCACCGGCAATGACCAGCTCAACTTCCGCAACGTCAAAACCACCGGCGTGGCCCGCTTCCAGAACTGGGAAGCGATCAGCCTGGCCAGCAGCACCGAGCTGACCTTCGACGGCGACCTCATGCTCGGTGACAGCGGCACGGGCACCGGCACGCTCACCCTGGATGACACCAGCACGCTCTACGCTGGCAACGGCGCGCATGCACTGCGGCCGTTCGCTGCGGGCGCGCTGGTCAACGTGGTCAACGCCGGGCGCATCGATCTCACCGGCATGGGCGCAGGCGATGTCTTCAGCATCCGCGGCAATTACCGCGGCGAGGGCGGCGGCCTCTACCTGCGCACGGTGCTGGCGGGGGATGGCTCCAACAGCGACCGCTTGGTCATTGACGGCGGCACGGCCAGCGGGACGACCGGCATCGGCATCCTCAACGCCGGCGGCGGTGGCGCGGCGACGTTGGCCGACGGCATCCTGGTAGTGCAGGCGTTGAATGGCGGTACCACCGCGGCGAATGCGTTCTCGCTGTTCGCTCCGGTATCGGCCGGTGCCTATGAGTACTTCCTGTTCAAGGGCGGCGTCAGCGCAGGCACCGGCGAGAACTGGTACCTGCGTTCGACCCTGGTGGCTGGCCCGACGCCGGCACCGAACGGCAACGGCAACGCCACGCCGCCGCCACCCACTCCCGACGTCGCGCCACCGCCGCCGATCACGCCGGCACCGCCACCGCCGCCGGAGGATCCGATTGATCCCGACCTGACCGCCGGCGAGACCGCACCGCCGCCGCCACCGCCGGAGCCGACACCGGTAGCGCCGCCCGGCGACCCCGCCGTACCCGATGTACCGGTGGCCGGCAGCAGCCTGCCCGGTGCAGGCTCGACCCCGCCCAGCCCGGGTGCACGGCCGGCGCAGGGCGACGTGGTGCCGCTGTACCGCCTGGAAACCGCCGCCTACGCGGTGGTGCCGCCGCTGCTGCGCGAGACCTCGCTGGCCAGCCTCGGTACCTTCCACGAGCGCCAGGGCGAACAGCGCCTGCTCTACAGCAACGGCGCCTTCCGCACCGCCTGGGGGCGACTGGTGGGGCAGAGCAGCGAGATCCATTGGAAGGGCGACGCACAGCCTGGCTTCGATGGCGATGTGATGGGCGTGCAGGCCGGTCTGGATGTGTGGGCGGCAGCCGCCGACAACCATCGCAACCAGGTGGGCGTGTTTGTCGGCCGCACCCGCGCGCAGGGCAGGACCACCGGCCTGGCGCTGGGCTGGGAGAACGTACAGGTCGGTCAGAGTCGCCTGGACGACAAACATGTGGGCCTTTACTGGACCTTGACCGGCAGCGAGGGCGGTTACCTCGACGCGGTGGCCCTGCAGAGCCGCTACGACGGCCGTGTGCGTTCCTCGCGCGGCCTCGGCATCGACGTCAAGGGCGATGGCACTACGTTGTCGCTGGAAGCGGGCAAGCCGCTGCTGCAGTTCGGGCAGTCCTCATGGTGGCTGGAACCGCAGGTGCAGGTGATCTGGCAGCGCAGTTCGCTGGATGACCGGCGCGACGACGTGTCTGCGGTGCGCTTCGACAGTGACAACGCCTGGACCGGCCGCGTCGGCCTGCGCCTGGCCGGTGATTACCAGCTGGCCGACAACGGCTGGCAGCCGTATTTCAAGGTGAACTACTGGCATGGCCGCTCGGGCGAGGATCGCATCCAGTTCGACAGTGACACGATCATCAACGCGCAGCGCTCGCGTGCGCTGGAAGCCGGTGTCGGTGTGGTCGCACGCTTCAACCGCACCATCAGCTCGTATGCCGTGGCCGACTACACGCGCGAGCTGGGCGGTGACCGCAACGAGGAGCGCCGCATCATCGAAGGCAACATCGGCTTGCGCGCGGACTGGTAGCGCCGGGCCATGCCCGGCGAGGTGGCGGGTGTGCCGACGGCGGTCGGCACACCCCGCAACGCGGCCATGATCCTCGCTTGAATCGGCGTCATGATCTCTCGCCTGCGTCCGATGCCACCAACGCCTCCGCATGATCGGCCATCACCACCACGGCATGCAGCAATCCCTCCTCCACCTGCGGTGGACACTGAGCTTCAGCATCATCCAGTTCCCGCGCGGCCTGCGCCGCCAGCAGTACGCGCCCGCACGCCGACACCGCCGCCATGCAGCGCGTGGCTTCAGCCATTCCCCGCATACGCGCGTCGCTGAGCTTTCGATTCTGCCAAGGCTGCCCATCGGCGCCATGACCGCGCGCGAGGCCGTACAGCCTCGCGAAGAAGGCCGAGGGCGGGGCACTTTCTTCAGCCACGCTCAATGCATCTTCCAGCGCTTTCGCCGTGGTATCGGGCAGGGCCAGGGTGGACAGCGCATCGCCCAGCAGAGACTGCAGGCAGGGATAGGTGGGGTAGGGCGTATTCATGGCGACAACCTCACAAGACAAGGCCACCTGCGGGGTGCAAGGTGGCGGACGGTGCGGGTTGGCGTGCCGGTCAAAATCCGAAGAGAAAAAGCCGACGGATCGCAAGGATCCCCACGCACCGCCCGCCATGGGCGAGCCGGTGCATTGTCGTGATTGCCTCAATGAAGGCAAATCATTCTTTCGGATGTTTGATTCAGGACGCCAATCCCGGCCAGCGCAAAGCGCGCTGGCATACGGAATGTCACTCGCGTTCTCCGGCAGTGGAATGAGTAAAGTTGCAAAGCTTCCCCATGGCAAACATTGGGTCGAAAACGACGTAATGCGCGATAGCGCCAGATCGAACGACGCGGTTATTCTGCCCCTCTGCTACGTGACAAGGAGTCGTCAATGCTTGACCTTCGTTCCGCCGTGCTCGCTGCGCTGTGGTTTTCATCTTCTGCCGCCATGGCAGAACAGACAGTTGAATTGCCGTCGCCAGAAGCGCGCGAACAGATGCTGCATTTCCTTGAGTTCCAATCGCTGTACCGCGATCGCGTCGATTGGAGTAATGCGCGCGCGCGGCTGGCCGCCGCAGGCGACGATCGTGCACAGCAGCGCCGCGTGCTGGATGAGGCGGCCACGCGCAGCAGCGGTGGACATGGCCGGTGGATATCGCCCAGCCAGCAGCGCGAACGCTCCAGCCTCGCCCAGCGTCTGAATGCCGGGCAGAGCACTGCGTTGGCAGAATCCCCAAGCGTTGATGCCCGCATTGGCGTACTGAAGGTCGGCCCCTTCGTGGAGGATCTGCAACGCAGCGAGCAGCAGCGCTACGACGCGCGCAAGGCCTACGCGTTGGCACTGCAGCAGCGCATCGTCGATCTGGACGACGGCACGCGCTGTGGCTGGGTGGTCGACGTAAGTGGTAATGGCGGCGGCAACATGTGGCCTATGCTGCTCGGGCTGTTGCCGTTGTTGCAGGGGACTCCAGATGCGCAGGGGGCATTGATCGGTGCCTTCCGCAGTGCCAATGGCCTGCAGTGGTGGCGACAAGAGAAAGGTGAGGTGAGGCAGGACGGCACGAAGGGGCTGCGCTCACGGCAGGCTGCCTATCGCCTGCGTGCGGGTAGCGCCCCGGTGGCGGTGCTGATGGGTGCGCGCACCGCGAGTTCGGGCGAAGCCGTCGCGCTGGCATTCCGGGGACAGGCGGGCAGCCGCAGTTTCGGCCAACCCAGCGCAGGTTTCTCAACCGGCAACCGGCCCGTCAAGCTGGTGGACGGCAGCACCCTGCTGTTGACCCACAACGTGATGGCCGACCGCAACGGGCTGGGCGACGGTGCCAGGTTGCAGCCGGACGAGGCCACCGCTATTGGACCGGACACTCTGGCCGCCGCGCAGGCCTGGCTGCTGGCCCAGCCTGCGTGTGCCGGGGGCTGACCGATGATGATGATCGGCCAGCAGGAGCGAGTGGTGGTGGTTGGCCCGACCGAGGCCCATCACTGCCTACGCTGCCAGACCGAGACAGACTTCGCCCCGCAGCTGCGTTACCGCATGGCGCGCATCGACCTGCTGTTCGGCTTCGTCTACCAGCGCCGTTACGAGCTGGCCTGCACCGGCTGCGGGCATGGCTGGGTGCTGGACACCGACACCATGGACCAGCAGCTGGGCGGGGTGCCGATCCCGTTGCGGCACCGCTTTGGGCTGCTGCTGATGCTGCTGGTGGTGACTGGGCTGGCGGTGGCAGGGTGGATGTGGCGCTCAGGGGCTGGGGCGGGCTGATGGCGATGGATTTGCATATGTCCCAAATTGGGACTAGGATTCTCCCTTGAAGATATTCTCGCTTTCCACGTTGAGGCGCTACTGGGAGAAATTTCCGGAATGCGAGCAGGCTCTGAAGGCTTGGCATGACGAGGTGAGGCGCGCCGTCTGGGCGAGCCCACACGACATCCGCGACCGCTTCGCCAGCGCCAGTTTCGTGGGCAGCACCCGTGTGGTTTTCAACATCAAGGGCAACAGCCATTGTCTTGTGGTGGATGTCTCTTATCAGCGACAGATGGTCTACATCAAATTCATTGGCCGTCATGCCGACTACGATCGAGTAGACGTCTCGACTGTGGAGGGAAAATGAACATTCGCCCCATCCGTACCGAAAGCGACTACGAGATCGCGCTGCGCGAGCTTGAGGCCTATTTCGAGAACGAGCCTGCCATCGGCACTGAAGAAGGGGATCGTTTCGAGATTCTTTCCACGCTTGTCGAGGCCTACGAAGCGAAGCACTACCCGATCGGACTGCCAGATCCCATTGAAGCGATCCGTTTCCGCATGGAGCAGGGTGGGTTGACGGTAAAGGACCTGGTGCCTTCCATCGGCCAGCTCAATCGCGTCTATGAGGTGCTGAACCGCAAGCGCGGGCTGACCCTGGAAATGATCCGCAATCTGCACCGCAACCTGGGCATCCCTGCCGAGAGCCTGATCGGTCGTTGACTGTTCCCATGACGGCGGGTCCGGCACGTGGACCATGCTTCCGTCCTGCTAAAGTGACCCCCTGCAATCACGTACCGGAACCGACCATGGACCACGACACGCCGTTCGAACCCCTCAACGACCTGGAGGTCCGCCTGCTGCAGGCACAGGACGGTACGCTGACTGCCTCGCAGTTCCTCGATGGCCTGCTGACCGCGCCGGTGTTCGTGCTGCTGGACAAAGCCATCGGCGAGGATGGCGCCTGGGACGAGAGCATTTCGCCGCTGGTGCTGACCAGCGAGGGCGGCGAGCCGATGTTCGCGGTGTTCACCGCGCCCGAGCGCGCCGGTCTCTGGCACGAGCAGCTGCCGCAGTTCGCCCATGCCATGCCGATTGCCGTGCACGCGCTGCTGGCGGGCATCGGCGAGGGCGTGGGCCTGGTGCTGAATCCAGGCCTGGATGTGGGCATGGAGATGATTCCCGACGCGGTGGCGCAGCTTAAGGAACGTGCTGCGGCGATCACGCGTGGGATGGCGCACTGATAAAGCTGTGGTTGCCGGCCAGCGACCGGCACTACCAGATGCTTCAGCGGGCGGCGGCGATCGCCTTCACTCGCGCCTTGGCCAGCGCCTCGCCAATGGCCGGCCCCTTCAGGTGCGTGGTATCCAGATCACGTGCCTGCACTGACAACGCGGCCTGGTGCAGGCGCTTGAGCGTTTCGCCCTGCGGGTAGTCGCTGTCCTCGAAACCAAGCCGGCCGCGCTTGTCGGCCTCGCAGCACAGCGCGATGCGGGCCACCCGTTCCGGCCGGCGCAGTGCATCGCAGCGGCCCAGCAGGTCCAGCACAGTGGCATCACGCAGCTCGTCGATGCGGTGCACGTTCAAGTGCTCGCGGCAGACCGCTTCGGCCAGCTGCTGGTGCTCGGTGGGAATCTTCAGGCGCGCACACAGCTCCTTGAGCGGCTTCAGGCCACGCTGTTCGTGCATGATGTGGCGTGGCCACTCGTCCGGCGGCGTCAGGCCCTTGCCAAGGTCGTGGGTGAGCGCGGCGAAGCCGACCAGGTCATCGCCCGGTGCCAGCCGGGCGGCCATGTCACTGACCATCTCCTGATGGATGCCGGTATCCACTTCCGGATGGAACTCGGCGCGCTGCGGCACGCCATACAACGCTTCCAGTTCCGGCAGGATCGGGCCGAGCGCGTGCGCGTCGTGCAGGGTGCGCAGGAAGGCCGACGGCCGTTCGCAGGCCAGCGCCTTGCGCAGCTCCTGCCACACCCGTTCGGGCACCAGCGCGTCCAGTTCGCCACTGGCGGCGACCTGGCGCATCAGCGCCATCGTTTCCTCGGCTACCGTAAAGCCCAGCGGCGCGAAGCGCGCCATGAAGCGCGCCGCACGCAGCACGCGCAGCGGGTCTTCAACGAAGGCGGGACCGACATGGCGCAGCACGCGCTGCTGGATGTCGCGCGCACCGCCGTAAGGATCGACCAGGGTGCCATCGGCCTCATCGCAGGCGATGGCATTGATGGTGAAATCGCGGCGCTGCAGGTCTTCCTCCAGGGTGACCCCCGGATCGGCATCGACCACGAAGCCGCGGTAGCCGCGGCCGGATTTGCGCTCGGTGCGCGCCAGCGCGTATTCCTCACCGGTCTTCGGGTGCAGGAACACCGGGAAATCGCGGCCCACGGCGGTGTAGCCCTGCGCTTCCATCTGCGCGGGGGTGGCACCGACCACCACCCAGTCACGGTCGCCGGCGGGGCGCTGCAGCAGGCGGTCGCGTACGGCGCCGCCGACAAGATAGATCTTCATGGCGGTGATGATCGCACGGGCGTGTGCCGCCGCGCTGTGTGCTCGCCGGGCATGGCCCGGCGGCACTACCCGCGTCGATCAATCCCCGCCCTGGTCGGCGTCCGCCGCACAGGTGAACGCCTTGCGCTTGTCCACCAGGCGGCCCATCAGGCGGTCGCTCAGCGGCAGCGCATTGCCATTGAGGCGCCAGTCGTAGATCACGCTGAAGGCCAGCACGCGGGCCACGTACTCGCGCGTTTCCTTGTAGCTGATCGTCTCGATCCACAGGTCCGGGTCGAAGCCCGGGCGCTGGCTCTGCCAGCGCGCGGTCGGGGTCGGGCCGGCGTTGTAAGCGGCGATGGTGACGTAGGGCAGGCCGTCGTACTTGTTCATCAGCTGGCGCAGGTAGGCCGTACCGATGGCGATGTTGGTGTCGGGGTCGTACAGGCTGTCGGCGCCGCCGTAGGCGGTCAGGCCGATGTTCTTGGCCACGCCCGCACCGGTGGCCGGCAGCACCTGCATCAGGCCCATGGCGTTGGCAGGCGAACGCGCGCGCGGGGTGAAGGTGCTTTCGGCGCGGATCTCCGCGGCCACCCAGGCCGGGTCGATGGCGTTGCGCGAGGCTTCGCGGCGAATGGTGCCGTCGTGGTGCAGCGGGAAGCGCAGGTCGTACAGGCGCTGTTCCTGCGGCTGCTTGCCGAGTGCGAACACGGCGCGGTCGAACCAGCCGTTGTCCTGCGCCACGCGCACCGCCAAGCGGCGCTGGGTGTCATCGAAACGCGACAGCGCGCTGTTCCACTCGGCCACGGCCCAGCCATTGCGGTCGATCTGGTACAGCGCCATCGCGCGCTGGATGGCCGGGTCGCGGGCGACGGCGGCCTGCGCCTGCGCACTGTCGTTCGGCTTCCACGGGCACAGCGTGTAGTTCTGCTGCAGCTTGTCGGCGGCCAGGAAACCGTGGAAGGTCGGTGCGCGCGCGGCCGTGCGGAACAGCGGCTGGGCCTGCTGCGCCTGCCCGGTCTTTTCCAGCATGCGTCCTTCGAAATACGCCCAGCGCGAATCGTTGCGCTGCTTGCTGCCCATCTTGCGGATGGCGGTCAGCGCGGCCGCCCAGTCACCACGCGACATCGCCTCGCGCACGCGCCATTCGTGCAGGCGCTCGTCGTAGGCCGATTCGGGCACGGCGTTGAGCCGGCGCGCGGAGTCGGGCAGGTAGGAGGCCACCGTCCACAGCGCGATCTGGTAACGCACCTGGGCCTGCTGGTCGGCGCTCAGGCCCAGTGCCTGCGCGTACTGCGGCAACTGCTGTTCGGTGGCGCCGGGGTCGGCCTTGGCCAGCTTTTCCAGGCCGTCGGTGGCGATGCGCCGGCTGCGCTCGTTGCGCGGCCAGTTCAGCGCGCTGGCATTGGGCGTGTCAACGAAGGCGGCGTAGGTGTTGGCCAAGGCCAGGTCGGCCGCGGGCAGGCCGCGTGCGGCGCTGCGCATCACTGCCGGCTGCTGTGCATCGGCGGCGGCGTCGATGCGTTCCCAGCGCAGGGCATCACTCATCCCACCCTGCGCCTGCAGTACCGCGAACACCGCGTCACAGGCATCGGGCAGTGACTTGCCGTTCTTGCGCCACAGATCCTGTGCTTCGCTGATCCACTGCGGATCGACCTTGCCAGTGGCCTGGCGCGCCGTCAGCTGGGCGCAGCGCAGGCCGAGGTTGTCGGTAGGTGCCCAGTTGGCCAGCAGGGTGGTCCAGTCCTGGCGGCGCGCCACCGAGGGCAGCCAGACGCTGCGGAAACTGTTGGCCACGGCCTGGCCGTCATAGCGCTTAAGGAAGGCCTGGGCCTGGCCGGTATCGACCGTGTCGATATTGCGGCGAAGCTGGGCAAACTCGACCCAGCCGTAGGCCGGGTGGCGGCTGAGCGCGGCGGCCTGGCGTGGATCGAGCTGGCCGCGTTCGGCCGCAGCGATGGCGGCCTTGAGCTGGCCGCTCTGGGCGTCGAGTGACTGGGCGCTGGCGCAGCCGATCAGCAGCGATGCGGACAGCGGGAGCAGGGACAGGGCGGTCGAAGAACGTCGGGTCATGGGCCCAGCATAGCGGGCGCTGGCTGAATTCAGTTTCGCATCGCGTGCACGGTGGCTGCACTGATGCAAATGGCCCGCTTTGGCGGTGGGTCAGGCCGGATGCTCGGGCCGGTCCAACGCGGAATTCAGTGAGAGTCGTCGCATAAAGCCCACTTTGAAGGCGTTTCGCGCAGTTGACGCTTTTGCCAATTGAAGCGGCCGCACAACGGGTGCCTGCTGCAGTGAAACGGGAGCAGCCGCTCCGCCCCTGCAGAGGACCATCGCATGTCAGACCAGCCCAAGCCGTTCAGTCCTGTCTCGGTTGCCGCCATCCAGTTCGACCCACAGTGCGGGCCGGAGAACGTCCCCGCCAACATCGAACGGGCGCGCCTGCTTGCCACGCAGGCGGTGGAACGTGGGGCCCGCCTGATCGTGCTGCCGGAGCTCTGCTGCACCGGCTATTCATTCAACAGCCGGGCAGAAGCGTTTGCGATGGCTGAATCCGTACCTGATGGAACGACGGCGCAATACTGGGAGGCCTTCGCGCGCGAGGCGGGCATCCATCTGGCCGTGGGCATTGCGGAACGCGATGGTGCCCGTCTTTACAACACCGCCGTGCTGTTCGGTCCGGACGGCTATATCGGGCGCTATCGCAAGACCCATCTGTGGTGCCGCGAGAAGCTCTACTTCTGTGCCGGCGACCTCGGCTATCCGGTGTTCGAGACGAGCGTTGGCCGGATCGGCCTGATGGTCTGCTGGGATGTCTGGTTCCCGGAGGTGCCGCGCCTGCTGGCGTTGCAGGGGGCTGACATCATCCTCAGCCTCAACTGCTGGGTGTGGACGCCGCCGCCGCTGTTCGATGAAAGCGGCCGCTGCATGGCCAGCTACCTGACCATGACTGCCGCACACGTCAACAATGTGTTCATCGCAGCGGCCAACCGGGTTGGCACTGACCGCGGGGATCGGTTCCTGGGCTGTTCGCTGATCGTCAGTACGAACGGATGGCCGCTGGCCTCCATCGCAGCGCCTGAAGGCGAGGCGGTGGTGATGGCCGAGGTGGACCTTTCCACGGCACGCAGTGCACCGATCTGGAATTCTCTCAACGACCTGTGCCGCGACCGGCGTACCGATCTCTTCGATCCGATGCTGGGCTATCGCCAGCATCCCATGCTGCCGCGCTGAGGCTCACGCATGGCGCGCACCCCCTTACCGGCCCAGTCGCCAGCCGCCCGCTGCCACTGGGGCTGGGTACTGTTCTCAGCGACATTTGCACTGGCGATCATCGTGACGATGGTGGCTGGTTGGCGCACGATGCCCCCCGGCCAGCTCTGGCCAGACCACAGCCAGTTGATGGGCAGCCTCGCAACATGGGCGGGCCGCTGGCGATGGTGGGTTGGCGATGCCAGTGAGGTGACCTTCTACAAGCACGAGTTCGCCTCGCTCGGTCTGATCGGGGGTGCTGCAGTGGCTCATTGGGCGAACAGGCGTGGGAAATCATGGCAGGGATTCCCGATCTGCTACGGCACTGGCCGCTGGCCCTGGGTCGCAGTAGCGTCGATTGGCGGACTACTGCTTGCCAATATGATATTTGCCAGCACAGTGCAGGACGGGAGCTGGCAGCCCACGTTTGTTGCTGCGGTCTCGCTGCCGGCGGCGATGGTGCTGCTGTTCGGTGGCGGCTGGAAGATTACGGGAATCGCCGCCGCATCTGGCGCATTGCTGGTCACGCCGCTGGCGTTGTTGCTGGTGAATCAGCTCTGCGCACCGCTGGGCCTGCCAGCCGTCATCGGCAACGTCCTTGCAATGGCACTGGCAAGCGCGGCCGCCTTCGTCGCCGCGAGGCGGCTGGGCTGGAAGCCGGTTCCCGCTGCGCCTAGGCCAGAGCCCGTTGTGCACGTCACGCGGTATGGCTGGCAATGGGGCATGCGCCGGGTGCTGGCGGACTTCAGCGAAGCTCCATTCCTGGGCAACGAGCTCGCCAGTGCCGGGCTGATCGGCGGCGTACTGCTTGCCGCCCTGCTGCAGCCGGCCGGACCCTTCTATGGCACTGGTTGGCTGATGGCACTGCTGTGCGGCCAGGCGCTCGCCTCTGCGGTGGGAGTCTGGGTATGGCGGGAGCGCTGGATCCAGCGTGGCTGGTACCCCACATATATCCCGATTGTCTCCGTGGTTCCTGCCTGCATTCTTGCCCACGGCGGGAGCGCGGCGGTGGTGGTGCTGTCCGCGCTGCTGGGGGCACTGCTGACGCCACCGTTGGCTGCGGCATGTTCGGCTCGCCTGCCTGCACATGTGCATCCGTATATAGGCAATCTCCTATCGATGGCGGCAGGCGTTCTGCTGATCGTCCCTGCGGTGGGCTGGATACTGAAGGGGGCCATATGAAGCGGCTGGCATTGGGTTCACTCGGTGGCACCCTCAGCATGCGGGGGGACGCAGCGGAAGTGGGCATCGTTCCGAAGATCTCCGCGCAGTTGCTGGCGGAGGCAGTGCCGGGACTGAGCAGGTTGGCAGCCGTGCAGGCGCATACGCTCGGTCTGTCCCCCAGTGCATCGATGTCCTGGGTCGATGTGCTTGCTGCACGGGACTGGGCAGACACGATGGTGGGCGACGGCGCTGATGGCGTGATCATCACCCAGGGCACCGACACGCTCGAGGAGTCGGCGTACCTGCTGGATCTGTTATGGACGCATCCGCAACCGCTGGTGTTGACGGGCGCCATGCGCGGTGCAGATGCAGCTGGTGCTGATGGCCCCGGCAATGTGCTGGCCGCAGCGGTTGCGGCACTTGATCCCCACACTCGCATGCGCGGGGTGATCGTCGCCATGCAGGACCGCCTGTACGCGGCGGACCAGGTGCGCAAGGTGCACAGCCTGGATCTGGATGCCTTCCAGTCGCCAGATAAAGGCTGTATCGGGCGGGTGCAGGAAGGGCAATGCAGCTATGCGGGACTGCCTCCGGAACGACTGCCTGCACTAGTGCCCACGCGTGTTCAGCAACGGGTAGCCCTGCTCGAGGCGGTGCTGGGCGAAGGTCCTGAGGTGCTGCATTCGGTACTGGAGAGCGGATGCGAGGGACTGGTCGTGGCGGCCATGGGCGCGGGCCATGTCCCGTCCAGCTGGGTTGAGCCCTTGGCGCGTGCCGCAGTGCATCGTCCCGTCATCATCGCCTCGCGCACCGGCGCCGGCGCGACGGCACGCCATACCTATGGCTTTGCTGGCGGAGAAATCCACCTGCAGCGGCGGGGGCTGCTGATGGCCGGATCACTGTGCCCCCGTAAGTGTCGCCTGTTGTTGTGGGCACTGATCGGCTCGGACGCACTCGGCTCTCTGCGGGAGCGCCTGCAAGCATACGGCGGAGGCGTGAGCAACGGCAGCTGAATGCTCCACGCGCAGACACTGCCGCCAGCCTGCACCGGCGACGTACTGTCGGCTTGGGCGAACGGCCCGGGTGCAAGGAGTGGCACATGGCGTTCAGTACCGCAGGAAAAAGCGGCCCTTTGGCGGAGATCAATGTCACGCCGCTGGTGGATGTGATGCTGGTGTTGTTGATCATCTTCATCGTGACCGCGCCGATGCTGTCGCGGCCCATCGCGGTGCAGCTGCCACAGGCGACGGACCGGGTGGTCGACCGTCCCGACCCACCGCCACCGATCAAGCTGCGCCTGGATGCGTCCAGCCAGCTGAGCTGGAACGGCCAGCCGATGGCCATCCATGATCTGCAGACGCGCCTGCGTACCCAGGCCAGCGAGCACGCCGGCAACCTGCCGGAGCTGCGCATCGCCACCGATCCGTCTGCCGAATACGAAGGCATGGCGAAGATACTCGCGGCTGCCGAGGCCACGGGAATGGAGCGGATCGCCTTCGTGCGATGACGCAAAGTGGCGCTCTCAGGGCATTACTCCCTGAGAGCGCGGACTGATCGGGTGAGGTCAGTATTGCTGGCAGTAGACCGTGCGGCCGTCCCAACTGCAGGAAATGCGGCTGCTTGAGCCACGTTGGACCGGTACGCCGTACATCTGTGCAGAGCGGACCCATTTATCAAGGTCGCCCTCGCGGCCGAAATAGTACTGGCCAGCGTAAGAAGGAGCTGTGGCAGGATCTGCGATAGTCTCATCGGGCACCTTGTTTCCGGTGCTGTCACGACTCTCTCCCTTCTGGTATTTGGCCTCTGACACGTTGTCAGGTGTGATTCTATAGAGGGTCTTCGAACCATCTCGCCAGGTAATAATCACATTGACTGCGCCGCCGCCCTTGATGCTGGCCCAGCTAAGCGCAAACTGTTGGATGGAAAGCGCGAAGCTGTTCCAGGCGGTGCTGCTGGTATTAGCTCCTGCAATTTCCAAGGCCAGATACTGGCCTAGTCGCGTTCTCATGGTTGCGGAGTTGATGATTTCGAAGGCGTCCGAGGATTTGTAGGAGTCGGGAAATCGCATTCCGTTTGAATGTCCCGGGTTGTCGGGATGCAGGGGGACGACGGCGCCTCCACCTGCTTTAGGAAAGGCTTGGTCGGAGTGGCCAGTGGTGTTTGACACACTCTCTACAATTCGTAGAAACGCCATTTGGATCTGACTGGGAACCGGCGTGGAAATGGCACGCCATTTCCTGAGCTCACGATCGTACTCAACATTGAAAGCGGTGAGTTGCGCTTTGTCGAAGTCAATTATTACTGTGAGCCCGGCCCCCGACTGCAGTGCAACGGATTTGGGGGATGCGCAGTTGTTGCATTCTATGAGGCCACCTGCTTTTGCTCCGCCCGTGAACGAGAGGGTTGCCAGAGCGATGATTGCAGCCTGCAGTGCGGCAGTAATTGCTTTCACGATAGGACCTCACACGACGCTTCGGAGGTTTGAGTCTCTGCCCAGTTCCTGCTGAGATTCGCTTTGGACTCGAGATTTCAAATAACTCCTAGAGCTCCATCTGGGACAAGAATGATTCATTCATCAGAACGGCGTGAAAGGGTGTCGCAGGTCACGCCAATGTTTTTACAGCTTGTTTACAAAGGAGACGCTGCCGCCACGCAGGGGGGAGCGCGGCAGCCCATGTCCCGCCATTCCTTTGGAGAGAGAGCGAATGAATCACCTGCATTACCGCCCCTTGGCGGTCGCTGTCGCGCTGTGCGTGGCGGCCCTGGCACCGCTGGGGGCAATGGCCCAGACGGCCACCACCCTGGATGCCGTTGAAGTGACCGGTACGCGCATCAAGCGTGCTGAAGTGGAAGGTCAGGTGCCGATCCAGACGCTGAGCCGGGGCGACATCGAGCGCACCGGCCTGAGCTCGATCGGCGAAGTGCTGCAGCAGCTCACCGGTTCGGGTTCGGCGTTGAATGCCAAGTTCAACTCGTCCGGCAATTTCGGCTTCCCGCCGGATGGCAGTGGTGTCGGTGCCGGTTCGGCACAGGTCGATCTGCGCCACCTGGGCGCCAAGCGCGTGCTGGTGCTGGTCGATGGCATCCGCTGGGTCAATGAATCCTCGGCGTCAGGCGTGGGCGCGGCCACCGACCTCAACACCATTCCGCTGGCGATTGTCGAACGCATCGAAGTATTGGAAGACGGTGCCTCGTCGCTGTATGGCTCCGACGCGATTGCCGGCGTGGTCAACATCATCACCCGCCGCGATTTCGATGGCGGGCAGGTCACCCTGAACTACGGCGAATACAGCAAGGGCGACGGCACGCAGAAGGGCGTGGACCTGGCCTGGGGCACCAGCGGCGAGCGCTACAGCCTGTTCCTCGGCGCCAGCTGGACCAGGCAGGATGCGGTGTATGCGCGCGACCGCGAACAGTCACGCTTCCCGATTCCCGGCACCGGCCTGGCCTTCGGCAGCGGCGGCATCCCGCAGGGGCGCTTCGCCTTCGTCGATCCCAACACCGGCGCCGAGCAGGACATCGTGCCCAACACCGGCGTCAGTAACCCGCGCTATGACGGCAGCGCCGGCTGCAACCGCAGCGACGACTACCACTGCTTCACCAGCGCCGACCGCTTCAACTTCGCCGAATACAACATGGTGCTGACGCCGTCCGAGCGCAAAGGCATGTTCGGCCAGTTCCGCTTCGACATCACCGACGACGTGCAGTGGTACGTGAAGGCGCTGGGCAACCGCCGCGAATCGACCAATCAGGCCGGTCCGGAACCGCTGTTCTTCGGGCCTGACGGTGCCACCGGCAATCCGCTGGCCGACAACATCGTGGTGTCGGCGCTGAACCCGTACAACCCGTTCGGCTTCGACCTGGTGTCCGGCGGCAACATGAGCCTGATCGGTCGCCGCCCGGTGGAAGGCGGCGCGCGCGTGTTCGAGCAGGAGGTCAACACCACGTACTTCGCCACCGGCCTGGTGGGCAGCTTCCAGGCGGCGAACCGCAGCTGGTACTGGGACGTCAACGGCATGTACAGCAAGAACAAGGCCGAGCAGACCAACTACGGCAGCTACAACATCTACAACGTGAACTTGGCGCTGGGTGATCCGGCGCTGTGTGCGGCCACGCCGGGCTGCGTGCCGCTGAACATCTTCGGTGGCGTCGGTTCGATCACCCCGGACATGCTGCGCTGGATCCAGCCGGTGGTGCGCGACCGCAGCCAGAACGAGCTGAGCCTGGTCACCGCCAACCTGTCCAGCGATCTGTTCACCCTGCCGGCCGGCCCGGTCTCCTTCGCCACCGGCCTGGAACACCGCCGCTATGAAGGCTGGTACCAGCCCGACCCGCTGACGGTGATCGGCCACTACAACGGCGTGCCTTCGCAGCCGACGTCCGGTTCCTACGACGTCAACGAAGCCTACCTGGAGCTGAGCGTTCCGATCTTCGCCGACGCGTCGCTGGGCAAGAAGCTGGACCTGAGCCTGGCCGGGCGCTATTCGGATTACTCGACCTTCGGCGGCGAGTTCACCCCCAAGTACGGCCTGCGCTGGCAGGTGACCGATGACTTCGTGCTGCGCACCACCTATGCCGAGGGCTTCCGTGCACCGTCCATCGGCGAGCTGTACGGCTCGGCCGCGCGTGCCGACCTGCAGCTGTTCGATCCCTGCTCGGTGGGCCTGGGCGGTACCGCGCCGCGCGGCAATCCTGCCAACTGCGCCGCGCTGGGCGTGCCGACCGGCTTCCAGCAGGCCAACTCGCAGATCTCGGTGACCACCGGCGGCAACCGCGAGCTGGAGCCGGAGCGTTCGCGCAGCTTCAGTGCCGGCTTCGTGTGGAGCCCGTGGTTCGGCAACAACGCCACCTGGTCCGAACGCTTCGACGTGGAGGTGACCTTCTACCGTCACAACATCGACGGCGCGATCCAGGCGATCAATGCACAGACCCAGCTGGACCTGTGCGTGGACACGCTGGACCCGGTCTACTGCGGTGGCATCACCCGCGCCAGCACCGGTGCGGTCAACAGCTTCAACAACCGCCTGACCAACCTGGGTTCGATCAAGACCGATGGCTGGGATGTGGACATGTTCTGGACGCTGCCGCAGAGCGACATCGGTCAGTTCAAGCTGGGCTGGAAGAACACCTTCGTCGGCCGCTACGAGGCCACAGGTGCGGCCGGCCAGCGGCAGCCGCAGAAGCCGGGCGTGGAAGTGGCCGACAGCTCGATTCCTGAGTGGACGAGCAACGCCAGCATTGGCTGGACGCTGGACAACTGGAGCGCCAACTGGACGGTGCGCCACATCTCCGAGCTGACCGAAGACTGCGGTGATGCAGTGGCCTTCCCGGTGTGCAGCAACCAGGCCGCCGGCACCAACAAGTTGGCCGCCACCACCTACCACGACCTGCAGGTGGGCTACAAAATCGACTGGATGAAGGGGCTGCAGCTGACCGCAGGCCTGAACAACGCGTTCGACAAGGATCCGCCGATCTGCCTGTCGTGCTCGTTGAACGGCTACGACGCCTCGACCTACGACATCCCGCGCGGGCGTTACTGGTACATGCGGGCGGACCTGCGGTTTTAGGGCCTGTATGCCGCGCCGGGATCATCCCGGCGCGGCGGGTGCCCTTGTAGAGCCGAGCCCATGCTCGGCTGCTTCATGCCCCGGTAGAGCCGAGCCCATGCTCGGCTGCTCTGGTCGAAAGCCAGTCGAGCATGGCTCGACTCTACAAAAGGCGCCGGGGGCTGCCCGGCGCCGTCTGCATCAGAACGACCAGGTGAAGGTCAGCGAGCCATTGCGGCCGTCGCCGAACGCACCGTAGCCGTTGATCTGCGAGTAGTACTTCTTGTCCAGCAGGTTGTTGAGGTTGGCTTGCACGCTGAACTCCGGCGAGATGCGGTAGCGCACGAAGGCGCTGACCAGCGCGTAGCCGTCCTGTTCGATGCGGCCGTACGCCGGCACCGCGTAGTAGATGCGGTTCTGCCAGTTGGCACCACCGCCGACGGTCAGGTCCTGCAACGACTGCGGGGTGTAGCTGGTGAACAGCTTCAGCGTGGTCTGCGGCAGGTTGGTGTTGATGTCCGCATCGTTGATGTCCTTGGCCACATAGCGCGAGGCGCCGAAGGTGGCATTCCAGCCCGGTGCCAGTTCGCCGTTCAACTCAAACTCGAAGCCGCGGCTGACGGTGCCGCGTGCGCCGATGTAGGCGGTTTCGCCGCCGGTTCCGCCGATCACCGGTTCACCGGTCGACTGGCCGACGTTGTCCTGCTCGATGCGGAACACGGCCACCGAGGCATTCAGGCGGTTGTCGAACCAGGCCCCCTTCACGCCCACTTCGTAGCTCTTGCCGTCGACCGGATCGAGGTAGCTGCCGTTGCGGTCCTTCAGCATCTGCGGCTGGAAGATTTCGGTGTACGAGGCGTAGGTCGAGTAGGTGTCATTGATGTCGAACACCAGGCCGGCATACGGCGTGGTCACCTTGTGCGAACGATCGGCGCCTTCGCCTTCACTCTTCCAGTCGGTGTAGCGCGCACCGATGATCAGCTTCAGCGGATCGGCCAGCGACAGGCGCGTGGCGGCATAGCCGGCCTTCTGGGTGATGGTGCCTTCGCTGGCCAGGCTCAGCGGGTTCCAGTTCGGTTCGCTGATGTTGCCGTTCCAGTTCAGGTAGCTGGAGAAGGGGTCCCACGTGAGGCCGGCACCACCGACCTGGTAGTCGCCGTAGTTGGCGTAGTCGCGCTTGTTGTAGCTCAGGCCTGCCATGAACTGGTGTTCGCGGCCGAACAGCTGGAACGGGCCGTCGACGAAGCCATCGATCGCGTCGACTTTGCGCTCGGTGTTGTAGAAGCCGGCCGACGGCGAGATGCCGGCACCGGTGTTCCTGTCGAAGTACGAGGCGCCGGTGACCCAGTCGTTGTAGGCCGGGTAGAACAGCTTGTCGTCTGCCTTGGTCTCGTCATGCGTGGCGCCGATCTTGAACTTCCAGCCGTTGGCGAAGCCGTGCTCCAGGGTGGCGAAGGCGCGCTTGCTGGTGGTGTCCCAGTAGGTCCAGTCCGGGCTGGCATTGAACGATTCGTCGTAGCCGGTGCTGGTGCCATCGGAGAACAGCATCGGGAAGCCGCCCCAGGTCGCGCCGTTGGCGCGCTTCTGCTGGTAGTCGTAGCCCACGCTCAGCTGCGTATCGGGGGTCAGGTCGGCATCGATGACCATGTAGCCCAGCGTCTTGTGCTGGTTGTAGCGGTCCATCTGCGCATCGGTGTCCAGGTAGCTGCCGATGACACGACCACGCACGGTGCCGCTGGCATTCAGCGCGCTGCCCACGTCCACGGTGGTGCGGGTGCGGCCCCAGCTGCCGACGTTTACCGAGACGCTGCCGGCCAGTTCGGCGCTGTCGGCGTGCTTGCGGATCAGGTTCACCGACGCCGACGGGTTGCCGGCGCCGCTGAGCAGGCCGGTGGCGCCGCGCACCACTTCCACGCGGTCGTACAGGGCCAGGTCCAGGCCGGAGTCACCGTAGCTCCAGTTCTGCACCATCTGCGTCGGCAGGCCATCGAACTGATAGCTGTCGATGTAGAAACCGCGCGCGTAGAACTCGGTGCGCTCGGTGTCGGACTGGGTGCTGCTCACGCCGGTGGTGTTGCCCAGCACGTCGATGATGTCGTCGAGGTTCTGGTCCTCGATGCGCTGGTGGCTGATGATACTGATCGACTGCGGGATCTCACGCGGGGCCAGGTCGAAGCGGGTACCGGCGGAGGTCTTGCGCACCGAATAGCCTTCGGCGCGCTCACCCTTCACCACGACCTTGTCGAGCGTGGTCGGGTCGGCGGCGGTTTCGGCGAACGCGACCGGCGCGGCGGCCAGGCACAGGGCGGAGAGCACCGCCGCGGACAGGCGATGCGGCAGGAGAGCAGGGGTCGAGCGGATCATGTGGGTTCCTGGACGGGCACGTGCGTGCGTCCGACCGGCTTCCCGGATGGTCTGGCGCCGCGGCTGGTGGGGGTCTCACGCCGCTGGCGGGGCCCTGCGCTGCAGGACGGTGGCTGGGCAATGCGAGGAGGGCGAACCGTCCTGGCTGCCCGGAAAACGCAAATATGGTAATGCGAATTGTTTCTATTTACAAACGGCGCCGGGGCGTGCCAGTCCCTTCGCCGCGTCAGTCGTCCAGCGGGGTGCGCTCGGCCTGGATCTTCATGTGCGGCAACTGGCCCTCGACGCCATCGGCGTACTCGACGGTGACCATCACGTCTTCATCGATCATGGGCGCGCCGTACACCTCCACCTTGCCGGTCATGTATACCGGGGTGCTGCGCAGACGCCCGGCATGGATGGCTGTTGGATCCAGGCAGGCCAGCGTGTGGCGAATATTGGCCGAGGCGAATTCGGTCGAGGTGTTGGGGATCAGCCAGCGGCAGAACCGCTTGCCCGCGTCGCTGCCATCGTCCTCGCAGCCCTTGCTCCAGCGGCTCCAGTCGGTCACCAGTTCAATCGATCGCGGGGCATCGACCTGTGCGGTGTTGGCGTAGGCAGCCAGTTGCCTGCACCACGGGTCGCGGTGTGCCTGCAGGGTGCTGCAGCCGGTGGCCAGGATCACGGTAGCGATCAACAGCGGGGTGGCGCGAAGCTGGGTCATCGGCGTGCTCTCCCTGTCACTGCGGTTGATGATGCGGCGGGCCCGTCGTGGCGTCGAGCCGCAGCGTCACTGCGATCAACGCAGGAGCGGCAACGGGTCGCGGGCGCCGTCCTTGCCGTAGATGCCCCAGTGCAGGTGCGGCGGCGTGCCCTTGGCGTTGCCGCTGTCGCCGACATGGCCCAGCAGCTGCCCGGCCTGCACCACCTGGCCTCGCGCCAGGCCCTCGGCCCAGTCTTCCAGGTGCGCGTAGTAGTAGCGCTCGCGGCCGGGCCCGATCACCCAGACCTGGCGCCCGCCGAGCCCGCGTTCGCTCACATCGGCGATGACGCCTGCGGTAACGCTGCGCACGGGCGTGCCGCGTTTGCCGAAGATGTCGATGCCGGCATGCGTGCGGTCACTGCCGCGTGGGGCACCGAAGGTGTCGGCGATCTGCCGCGGGCGCACGCCGTCCACGGGCACGGGCAGCTCCGTGGCCGGTGGCATGCGTCCCAGCTCCCACAGCATCTTCGGTGCCGCCGCCCACGGGCTGTTCCACAGCGAGAGCACGGCGATGCCTGCGGCCAGCAGCAGGGCGCCGGACAGCAGCCAGCGGCGCAGGCGTCGGGCAGGGGAGGGCGGCGGGGTCATGGCAGCGGCACCGAGAAGCTGCGCTTCAACGTGCCCAGCGCCACCGAGGTGCGGAAGCGCTCGATGTTGTCATCGCCGCCGAACAGGCGCTCGGTGATCGCTTCGTACTCTTCCATCGAGGCCGCCGAAAGCAGCAGCAGGAAATCGCCGTCGCCGGTGATCGAATAGCACTGCTGCACGGCAGGATCGTCCTGCACGCGGCGGCGGAACGGGGCGACCTTTTCGCGCTGCTCGCTGACCACCCGCACCTCGACGATGACGGTCAGCGGACGCCCGACCTTGGCCGCGTCGAGCACGGCCACGTTGGCGGCGATCACGCCGCTGTCCTGCAGACGCTTGATGCGCCGCTGCACGGCGGGGGGGGACAGGTGCACGGCCTCGGCGATCTGCCGCTGCGGCAGGGCGTTGTCCTGCTGCAGCAGGTCGAGGATGGCGTGGTCGAAGCTGTCCAGCATGGGGGCGGTGGCCATGGCGAGCAGAAATTGCGCGGACGGGCCGTCAATTGAGCCAAGTGCTCGCCGCCAGCGCAATAGACTGTGCGCATGCAGACGTCCCGATTCGCGCCGATGTTGCCGGCGCTGGCGGTGCTCGGCTCGGTTACCGCGCTGGCCATCGGCACCTCCTACGCAAAACACCTGTTTCCGCTGGTCGGCGCGCAGGGCACCAGCGCCCTGCGCGTGGGCTTCTCGGCGCTGTTGCTGCTGCTGTTCTGGCGGCCGTGGCGCTGGAAGACCAGCCGCGTGGATGCGATGACCATCCTCCGTTACGGGCTGACCCTGGGCCTGATGAACCTGCTGTTCTACATGGCCATCCGCACCATTCCCTTCGGCATCGCCGTGGCCATCGAGTTCACCGGCCCGCTGACGGTGGCGATGCTGTCCTCGCGGCGGCCGATCGATTTCCTCTGGGTGGGCTGTGCGCTGGTCGGCCTGTTGCTGCTGCTGCCGCTGGGCGGCGGCCCGGCGCTGGACCCGGCCGGCGTGCTCTATGCGATGGGGGCGGCCGCGTGCTGGGGCCTGTACATCGTGTTTGGCAAGCGCGCCGGCCACCTGCACGCCGGCCATACGGTTTCGCTGGGGCTGCTGGCTGCTTCACTTGTGGTGGTGCCGGTGGGCGTGGCCCATGCCGGCATGGCGCTGCTGGAGCCGAAGATCCTGCTGGCCGGCCTGCTGGTGGCGCTGGTGTCCAGCGCGATCCCGATGTCGTTGGAGATGATGGCGCTCAAGCGCCTGCCGAAGGAGACATTCGGCATCCTGATCAGCATGGAACCGGCGGTGGCCGCGCTGTGGGCGATGCTGCTGCTGCACGAGCACCTGGAGGGCGTGCAGTGGCTGGCGATCGGCTGCACGGTGGTGGCCTCGGTGGGCAGCACGATGACCGCGCGGCGGCTGAGGAGCCCGGTGGTGCAGGCCGGGTAGCACCGGGCTGTATTGGTAGCGCCGCGCCATGCCCGGCGGATTGGGTTGCGTTCGCCGGGCATGGCCCGGCGCTACCGGTCAGCGCAGGGCTTCGGCCGGGACGTCGATGGCCATGGCCAGGGCCAGGTGGTCGGAGAACGCGGCCGGTACGGCTTCCACGCTGCGGGTCCGCAGGTTGCTGCTGACCAGGATGTGGTCGATGGCCCGGTCCGGGCGCCAGCTGGGGAAGGTCGGTACCACGCAGCCGGGCGGCTGCAACCGGGTCTTCTGGTACAGCACCTGCATTTCAGGGCGCTCGGCCAGGCAGTTGAAATCGCCCATCAGCACCGCGTTCGGGTGGTCGGACAGCAGCTCGGCGATGAATCCGAGCTGTGACATCCGCGAACCCGCGCCCAGTGAGAGGTGGGCCACGGCCACGGCCAGGCCGTCCTCGCCATCGCCGAACCTGGCCAGCAGCACGCCGCGCCCGCCGATGCGGCCGGGCAGAGCGTGGTCCTGTACTTCCACCGGTTCCAGCTTGCTCAGCAGGCCGTTGGCGCTGGACGCCACCCCGCCCATGCGCCGGTTCGGCTGGTGGCTCCAGTAATTGAAGCCGGCACGCTGGGCCAGGTAGTGCGTCTGGTTGGTGAAGCCCGACCGCAGGCTGCCCGGGTCGGCCTCCTGCAGGCCTACGATGTCATGGCCGCGCGCCAGGGTGGCGATCGCGTCCAGGCTGCTGCGCTTGCGTCCCGCCGGCAGCGCATGTGACCAGCTGCGGGTCACATAGTCGCTGTAGCGGCGGGTGCTTGAGCCGGCCTGGATATTGGCCGTCAGCAAGCGCAGGGTCCGTGTGTGGGGGGAAGTCACGGCCGGTAATGCTTTCTCTTGGATCAACGAGCCTGAGCCGCACCGCGTTCGCGGGCGATCAGGTGGTCGGCGATGCGCAGCATGTCCGGGAAGCTCTTGCCCTTCACCAGGTACTTGCCGTTGATGATGATCGACGGGGTGCCGCTGATCGCGCTGCGCTGGGCGAACTGCTTGGCCGAGTTGGTCTTGGCGTTCACCGCGAAGCTGCCCATGGTGGCGGCGAACTGCTTCGGATCCACGCCGTAACCGGCGTAGAACTTGGCGATGTCGTCGACCGAGTCGGCGCCGCGCTCACCCTTCAGGGTCTGCTGCGAGTGGATGGCGGCGTACAGCGCTTCGTGGGTCTTCTCCTGCACACCCAGGGTCTGCGCGGCGTAGAAGGCACGGGCATAGTTGTCCCAGGTGCCGCCGAACATGGCCGGCACGTAGACGAAGTTCACGTCGCTCGGCAGGCCGGCTTTCCACGGGCCAACCAGCGGCTGGAAGGCGGCGCAGGCCGGGCAGACGTAGCCGAAGATCTCGACCACTTCGACCTTGCCGGCGGCCGGCTGGAACGGCTGGCCGTTGCTGATCACCTGGTAGTCGCTGCCTTCCACCGGGGCCGGACCGGTCAGTGCGGTGGTGGTCGGGGCCGGAGCGGCGGCCGGAGCGGCTTCGGTGGCGGCCGGGGCAGC
>NZ_QETL01000022.1:0-44218 GCF_003105135.1 Stenotrophomonas sp. SPM
GGTCGGAGCCGTTTTCCGGTGGAAAACGGATCCGACCCCATGCCGGCCAGGGGCCGGCACTACCAAGCGTTACGACGCGATCCGCAGAATCGGCTTCAGGGTGATCCCGCGCGTGCTGTCCTCGGCCGCCTGGTTGATCTGCTCCAGCGGATAGAACTTCACCAGCTTGTCGAACGGGAACCGTCCCTGCAGGAACAGCGTCACCAACCGTGGAATGAACACCTGCGGCACGCTGTCACCTTCGACGATGCCGCGGATGCTGCGCCCGCCCAGCAGCAGGTTGTTCACATCGAAACTGGCCGTGGTGCCCAGCTTCGGCGCACCCACCACGCCCATCATGCCCAGCCCGCCCAGCGCCTCGATGCCGGCCGACAGCACTTCCGGGCGACCGGTGGATTCCAGCGCGAAATCCGCGCCGCCACCGGTGATCGCACGCACCGCTTCCACCACATCGGTCTCGCGGCTGTTGACCACGTGGGTAGCCCCCAGCTCCAGTGCCAGCTCCAGGCGCGACGGCACCACATCGATGGCGATGATGGTGGTGGCACCGGCCACCTTGGCCGCCATCACCGCACTCAGCCCCACCGCACCGGCACCGTAGCTGGCAAAGCTGCTTCCCGAGCGCACATTCAGCGAATTGAGCACCGCTCCGGCACCGGTCTGGATGCCGCAGCCCAGCGGGCCCAGCAGTTCCAGCGGCGCATCGTCGGGCACCTTGATCGCGTTGATCTCGCGCGCGATGGCGAAGGTGGCGAAAGAGGACTGCGCGAAGAAGTGATCGTGCAGCGGCTGGCCCTGCGCATCGGTGATGGCGGTATGGCCGTGGCCATCGTCGCCGCCGAAGTTGAGCCCGAAGAAATCCTTGCAGTAGGCACCGTGGCCGCCGCGGCAGGGATTGCAGTGGCCACAGGCGCCGTAGGTCAGCACCACGTGGTCGCCCACCTTCAGGTCGCGCACGTTCGGGCCCACGGCCTCGACGATGCCGGCGCCTTCATGGCCGAGCACCGCCGGCAGCGGCACCGGGTAGTACTGGTCGCGCACGATCAGATCGGTGTGGCACAGGCCGGTGGCCACGACCTTCACCAGTACCTCGTCGTCCTGCGGGCCGCGCAGCTGCGCCTGCTCAATGACGAAAGGCTGTTCCTTGCCGCGGACCACGGCGGCGGTGATCTCACGCGTTGCGGTGTTGTCGTTCATCGTGATGGTTCCTTCGATCAGATCGGATAGGCGGGCGCTTCGCCCTTGACGGTCAGCCACTGCCACTGGGTGAACTCTTCCCAGTTCGCCGGGCCGCCGATGCTGGTGCCGTTGCCGGACGCACCGACGCCGCCGAACGGATTGATCACTTCGTCGTTCACCGTCTGGTCGTTGATGTGCAGCAAGCCGGTGCGCAGGCGTTCGCCGAGCTTCAGCGCGCGGCCGACGTTGCTGGACACGATGGCCATCGACAGGCCGTACTCGCTGTCATTGGCCAGCTGCACGGCCTGGTCGTCATCGTCGAACGGCACCACCACGGCCACCGGCGCAAAGATTTCCTCGTTGAACGCCGGGTTGTCGGCGGCCACGTTGCCGAGCACGGTGGGCGCGAAGAACAGGTCCTGGTGGGTGCCGCCGGCTTCCAGCGTGGCGCCGGCCTTGACCGCGTCGGCCACCACGCGGGCGGCATGATCGCGCTGGGTGGCGTTGATCAGCGGACCGATCGCCACGTCTTCGCGGGCCGGGTCGCCGACCTTCAGCGACTTGGCCTTGGCCACCAGCTTTTCCAGGAACGCGGCATGAATCTTCCTGTGCACCAGCACGCGGCCGGTAGCCATGCAGATCTGGCCCTGGTGCAGGTACACGCCCCAGGCGGTGTTGGCCACGGCCAGGTCGAGGTCGGCATCGTCGAGGATGATCAGCGAATTCTTGCCACCCAGTTCCAGCGAGACCTTCTTCAGGTGCTTGCCGGCCGCTTCGCCGACCTTGCGGCCTGCGGCGGTGGAACCGGTGAACTGGATCATCGCCACGTGCGGATCGCTGGTCAGCGCGGCACCGGCGGCGCCGTCACCGGGCAGCATGTGCAGCACGCCGGCCGGCAGCCCGGCCTGTTCGAACAGGCGGGCGATGACCGCGCCACCGCACACCGCGGTGCGCGGGTCGGGCTTGAGCACCACGGCATTGCCGAGCGCGATGGCCGGTGCCACCGCACGCATGGCCAGGTACAGCGGGAAATTGAACGGCGAGATGACCCCGACCACGCCCAGCGGACGGCGCCGCGCCAAGTTCAGGCGGCCCGGTTCGGATGGCAGGATTTCGCCGGTGCTGCGCGAAGGCAGCGCGGCGGCTTCGTGCAGCGCCTTGATGGTCACCTTGGCCTCGAAGCCGGCCTTGAGGCGGGTCGAGCCGCTTTCGCGCACCAGCCAGTCCACCAGGGTGTCCATGTTGTCTTCGGCCAGGCGCGCGGCCTGGCGCAGCACCTGCGCACGCTGTTCATAGGGGGCGGCGGCCCAGGCCTGCTGGGCCTGCGCGGCGGTGGCGGCCGAGGTGGCGACCTGGGCGGCGTCGGCCAGGCCGACCTCGCCGAGGGTCTGGCCGGTGGCCGGTTCGATCACCGGCTGGCGCTGGCCGGCGGCCTGCCACTGGCCGTCGAAGAAGGCACCGGACCAGAGTTCGTCCGGCAGCCACGGGGAAGATGCAGTCATGAGGTGTCCTCCTGTGTCGTGCGTCCATTGCACGCCTGGCCCGCCGCGCAGGCAATCAGCCATCGGTGCGATCTCGGCAAGGGCTTGAATGGATGGGACTTTCCAGCATCGCCACTGTCCAGTGCGTGGACAGTGAACGGCGCGACCGCGGGCGGCTGCCTGCAATGGCGGCCCCCGACAGCCGATGTGCCCGCCATGACCGATACCGAAACTAGAGCCACTTGGGTATCAAGGCGCACATCAGCGCAGAAGCGTTCTCGGGACTGGCGAGCGGCATGAATTGCACCGAAGTGGGCGACCTCATGGTGATCGTGTGCTACCGCGCTGCCAAGACGAGTGAAGTCACCGGTGTTATCGACGAAAGCGGCGCAGACAAGCGTGCAACGCTGTCCGATTACAAGGCGAAGCCTCCCAATGTTATCTAGCGCTCAAAGGTAAGAGTGATCGGCAACGCACGGAGGCGAACGGCGCCAACAATCCAGCATCGGCAACGATTGTTCGCCCCCACCCAACGCTTGCTCTATGGCGCCGCGCTATGCCCCGGCTATCTTCCCGACCTGCTTCCAGGCCACTGCATCCCCTGGCCCGGGAACCCCTTGCCAAGTTACTGCATACCCGGAATAGCAGACCTCCCAGATCAATGGCCTTCCGTAAAGTACTCGCGCATCTCCGCAAGCTCCGCACCAGAATCCTGCCACCCATATATCGTTTTTATTACAGCCCCATCCTGAACCACATGAAAAACCGGAGTTTCGAGAACATCCAGAGCACCCCACCCCACTGCTCCAGCTTGACTTTGCATTGGAAGAAGCTCATTCACCTCATTCCACTCACTGACACCGGGGTAAGGCCAGAACGGCGCCCGACGAACAACCAATCTAATGTTCGGTCTTATCCATGACCACTCAACCTCTTCTGAAATAGACTTCATCGCCACGCCAGAGAAGCCGCAGCTCGGACTAACATAGGCAATCACTTCGTAGCCCTTCCGATAAACCCAAGGGCGCCACTCCAACCTGCCATCCTTCGATGTTTGGAGCACACCTTGCTTATCACTCCGTGCCCCGCTTATGACAGGAAGATGGGGAACCGACAAATTCTCTCGCTTTGCCAAAGCACTGGCGCGGTGGAATTCACGATTCTGGATAAGCGCTCCGTACATTGCCAGATGTTCGCTACGACCAGCTATGTTCCTTCCAACCATCTGCAGATAAATTTCTTCAAGATCAAGAAGTGATGGCGTATCGCCGAGATATAGGGATACTCGCGCACCTGCGCGGAATGACTCGTGAAGAATGGCATCACTCAAGTGCGAGGAACTGCCCCCTGAAAGATTGCGTCTTTTCCATTCTCTGTATGTTGCAGCCAACTGCTCCGCACGGTCAGCAGCGCCTGCCGCGATCAAGGCGCGGTCCAGCTCAATGATGCGAGAATCTATCGGGTCTGCCGCCCGCAGGTTTACGGGCGACAGGACCAGAAACACCAAAAGTAATGCGCGAACCACCAAGTCAGCAGCTCGACATGCAAATACTATGCGGAGAAACAGTGCAAGTCGCTCGACGAACACAGGCAAATCCGGGGTAGTCGATAATATCATGCACAGGACCACCCTTCTTTGAAAATTCAGCATCCGAAAAATTCATGACTTCCCAGTCAGATGCAGACTCTATTTCCAAGCCCGGCAGCAATGAAAGAGTACGCTGAGCACCAAACAGTGAAAGAAGTCGATATGCCTGAGCAGCGGTCAGTTCAGATGTAATTGGCTCGTAGTCATAGCTAGCCAACCCCTGGCTACCAAACTGCAGCCCCGCCATGAATCTTTTTCTCGCACTTTGCGATAACGCCATCATTGGCGAATCGAGCGTCGGAGCATTCATATGATCATCAAGCTGCTCCAAAGAATTGATAGGAGCGTACGCGAGCACAACATTTTCAGGACCCACACCTTCGGAACGTCCTGACTGCATCGCAAATACTGAAATTGAATAACAACTCACGACCATCAGAATTACGAAAATAAGTTTCCTCATCTCTTCAAATCCCATGTCGATGATTGATTGATCGAGCTAAATATTTCTCATTGCTCGACACCACCCTATAACTCAGAAAAATTGCCGTCAATGAAAACCCCATCAGAATAATTGTATTTTTGGACGCCCTCGCCGCCAGCCTGCCCTAGCGCAGAGAGTGCTACGCACCATAGAGGGAGGGATGGCATTCAGCTCATCGCCCCTGTCCAGCGGCGCGACCGCGGGCGACTGCCTACAATGGCGGCCCCCGCCAGCCGAAGCGCCCGCCATGACCGACCCCGTCCTGCCCACCGACGATCCGATCGCCGCCACCCGCCTGTGGCTGGAGCGCATCGTGATCGGCCTGAACCTGTGCCCGTTCGCCAAGGCCGTGTACGTGAAGGACCAGGTCCGCTTCGTGCTCAGCGATGCGACCACGCCCGAGGCGCTGGTTGAACAGCTGGCCGAGGAACTGGTGCTGCTGCGCGACACCCCCACCGAGCAGATCGACACCACCCTGATCGTGCACCCGCAGGTGCTGACCGATTTCCTCGACTACAACGATTTCCTCGACAACGCCGACGCCGCCATCGAGGCACTGGACCTGCAGGGCATCCTGCAGGTGGCCAGCTTCCACCCGGACTACCAGTTCGATGGCGTGGCCGCCGACGATGCCAGCAACTACACCAACCGCGCGCCCTTCCCCACCCTGCACCTGCTGCGCGAGGAAAGTGTGGAACGCGCGGTGGACGCCTTCCCGGACCCGGACGTGATCGTCGAGCGCAACATCCAGACCCTGGACCGCATCGGCGTGGCCGGCTGGCACCGCCGCCTGCGCGGGGAAGACCTGTCGTGAGCGCGGCCCCGCCCATCGCTGCGTGGCCGGCGGCACCGCTGCAGGACAAGGTGGTGCTGGTCACCGGCGGGGCAAACGGCATCGGCCGCGGCGTGGCGCAGGCCGTGCTGGGCGCCGGTGGCCGCGTGCTGATCGGCGACCTGGACGTGGAAGCAGGCCAGGCCTGCCTGGACGAATGGCAGCGTGGCGACGATGCCGCGTTCCAGCGCCTGGACATCACCGACGAAGCCAGCGTGCGCGACTTCATCGGCACGGCGCAGCAGCGTTTCGGCCGCATCGATGGCCTGGTCAACAACGCCGGTATCGCCGGCCCGCACGGCACCGTGCTGCAGGACATGGAATGGGACGAGTGGCAGCGACGGCTGTCCTCGCTGCATGGTGCGTTCCTGTGCAGCAAGCATGCGCTGCCGGCGCTGAAGGCCAGCGCGGCCGGTTCGATCATCAACGTGGCCTCCACCCGCGCGTGGCAGTCGGAAGCCAACAGCGAGGCCTATGCTGCGGCCAAGGGCGGGCTGGTGGCCTTCACCCACGCGCTGGCGATCAGTGCCGGCCCGGCGGTACGCGTGAACAGCATCAGCCCCGGTTGGATCACCACCACAGCCTGGCAGGCGCCCTCACGTCGGCATGCGCCGGAGCATTCGGCCACCGACCACGGCCAGCACCCCGTCGGCCGCGTGGGCGAACCCGAAGACATCGGCGCGCTGGCGGTGTATCTGCTGTCGTCGCTGTCCGGCTTCAGCACCGGCCAGGATTTCATCGTCGACGGCGGCATGACCCGGAAGATGATCTACGCCGAATGACCGCTGGGCGGTAGCGCCGGGCCACGCCCGGCGGCTCTTTTTGCCGCGCCGCGCTGCGCGCTCGCCGGGCATGGCCCGCCGCTACCGGGATGCACCGCCTGTTTTGGCAGGAGCATTGCAGTAGATCCACGCCATGCGTGGATGACGCCCCCGCGTTTACGCCATGCCCGAATGGCGCAGCAACGCGTCGATCTGCGGCGCGCGGCCGCGGAACGCCTTGAAGTTCTCCGCCGCCGGACGGCTGCCACCGCGCGAGAGGATTTCGTCGCGGAAGCGCGCACCGGTTTCAGCCAGCGCCTGCGGAGCTTCTTCGAATGCCGCATAGGCATCTGCGCTGAGCACCTCGGCCCACTTGTAGCTGTAGTAACCGGCCGCGTAACCACCCGCGAAGATGTGGCTGAACTGGTGCGGGAAGCGATTCCAGGCCGGCGGATGGTTCACCGCCACTTCGCTGCGCACGCGGTCCAGCAACGCCAGCACGCTGTCCTGCGCCGGTTCGAACTGGCTGTGGATCAGCATGTCGAACAGGCCGAATTCCAGCTGACGCACGGTGGCCATGCCGCTGTGGAAATTGCGCGCCGCCAGCATGCGCTCGTACAGCGCGCGCGGCAGCGGCTCGCCCGTGTCCACGTGTGCGGTCATGCCCTGCAGGTGGTCCCATTCCCAGCAGAAGTTCTCCATGAACTGGCTGGGCAGCTCCACCGCATCCCATTCCACGCCGTTGATGCCGGCCACGCCGAGTTCACCGATGCGGGTCAGCAGCTGGTGCAGGCCGTGGCCCATTTCATGGAACAGCGTGGTCACTTCGTTGTGGCTGAAGGTGGCCGGCTTGCCGTTGGCACCGCGGCCGAAGTTGCACACCAGGTAGACCAGCGGCGTCTGCACGCTGCCATCGGCACGCTCGCGACGGTTGCGGCAATCATCCATCCACGCGCCACCGCGCTTGCCTTCGCGCGCGTACAGGTCGAGGTAGAACTGGCCGACCAACGCACCCTGCGCATCGACCAGGCGGAAGAAGCGCACGTCCTCGTGCCACACCGGCGCGCTGTCTTCCTGCACACGCAGGCCATACAGCTGCTCGATCACCGAGAACAGGCCGCCGAGCACCTTCGGCTCGGTGAAGTACTGCTTCACTTCCTGCTCGGAATAGCTGTAGCGCGCCTGCTTCAGGCGGTCGGCGGCGAACGCCAGGTCCCAGGCCTGCAGGCTGTCGATGCCCAGCTGTTCACGGGCGAACTGTTCCAGCTCGGCGCGGTCCTTGCCGGCGAACGGCTTGGCACGGGCGGCCAGATCACGCAGGAAGGCCAGCACTTCGGCCGGGTCCTGCGCCATCTTGGTGGCCACCGAATAATCGGCGTAGGAGGCAAAGCCCAGCAGCGCGGCCAGTTCGGCGCGCAGGGCGAGGATGCGGTCGATGTTGCCGCCGTTGTCCAGCGCTTCATCGCCGAATTCGGACGCACGCTGTGCGCTGGCGCGGTACAGGATCTCGCGCAGGTCGCGGTCTTCGCCCCAGGTCTGCACCGGCAGGTAGCACGGCATCTGCAGCGTCAGTTTCCAGCCGGGCTTGCCGTCCTTCTCTGCGGCGGCGCGGGCAGCGGCCTTGACGTCGTCCGGCACGCCGGCCAGCCGCGCTTCGTCTTCCACGATCAGCGACCAGGCATCGGTGGCGTCGAGCACATTCTGCGAGAACTTGGCCGACAGCGCCGACAGCTCTTCCTTGATCGCGGCGAAACGCTGCTGGGCGTCGGCGTCGAGTTCGGCACCGCCCAAGCGGAAATCACGCAGGGTGTTGTCCAGCACCTTGCGCCGCGCCTCGTCGAAGCTGGCCGCTTCCGGGCTGGCGGCCAGCGCCTGGTACTGGCGGTACAGCGCCAGGTTCTGGCCCAGCGCGCTGGCGAAGCGGGTCATCCGCGGCAGGTTGCTGTTGTAGGCCTCGCGCAGCTCGGGGGTGTTGACCACGCCCTGCAGGTGGCCGACCAGGCCCCAGGCGCGCCACAGGCGTTCGGTGGCATCGTCGAGCGGGGTCACGAAGGTTTCCCAGCGCACCGGCTGCACCTGCTCGGCCGTTTTGAGGGCGGCTTCGGCGTCGGCCAGCAGCACGTCCAGCGCCGGCGCCACATGCTCGGGGCGGATCGCCTCGAAGGGCGGCAGGCCGGAAGCAGCGAGCAGGGGGTTGGCAACGGTCACGGCAGATCTCCAGGAAACGGGCCCGGCAGGCGGGCATCCCGGTCCATATGGCGCTGGCCGGGCCGCCAGACAAGGGGTATCCCCGGTAGATCCACGCCATGCATGAATGGAGCTTTCCACGGAACCCCGGCATTCACGTCGGCCTTACGGGCCCGCGCCGAAGCTGGCACGGCGGGGGAGACCGCAGCGGTACGTCATGAGGAGGCCCACATGGAAGATCTGGCTCCAAGCTCCACCGCGTCATCCGCCCGTTCACTGGCGCTGACCGCCACCACGGACGAGCTGTCCTGGATCGCCGCGCTGTGCGATGTCGGCGACGATGCACCGCGCCACCTGGCCCAGCTGAAGGCCCTGCAACGCCAGGGGGGCCGGCTCAGCGAGACGCAGGAGTGGTACCCGTTCGAGGTGATTGAACGTGGTGCCAGCCGCCTGCAGCCGGGCCACGAGCGCGAGTTCGTGATCTGCGTGCTGCTGTGGCTGAAGGCGCTGGCCCAGGGCCGCGCCAGCGTGCTGGATCCGCACCTGCACCTGGACGACCGCGCGATGGACATCGAGGCGCTGCCCGATGCCCTGCGTGACACCCTGCTCGATGCATTCATGGATGCGGGGTATTGAGCGGCCCTTGAAACCCCGCTGCGCTCGCCGGGCATGGCCCGGCGCTACCTGGCCGGCATCCTGCCGCGTTACAACGCTTCCAGGCTGCACCACGGCAATGCGGGCAGGCCCTGCCCGGCCACGGCCGCGGCCAGCTGCGCGTCGGCGCCGTCCACGTCGATGCCCTGGCGGCCGTACCACGCCGGGTCGTAGTAACTGTGCGCGTAGCGCTCGCCGGCATCACACAGGATGCTGACGATGCTGCCCTGGTGGCCAGCTTCGCGCATCCACTGCGCGGCCTGCAGCACGCCGATGAAGTTGGTGCCGGTGGAGCCGCCGACGCGACGCCCGATCTGCCGGCTGACGTGGCGCATCGCCGCCAGGCTGAGTGCGTCGGGCACCTTCACCATCGCATCGACGCTGGTCGGGATGAAGCTCGACTCCACCCGCGGCCGGCCGATGCCTTCCACCCGCGAACCGCCGCTGCAGGTCAGCCCGCGCCAGTCGGGCTCGCCGGCGACGGCGGCTTGGTAACCTTCGAAGAACACCGAGATTTCAGGGTCGGCACAGAGGATGCGGGTGTCATGCCGGCGGTAGCTGACATAGCGGCCGAGGGTGGCCGCGGTGCCGCCGGTGCCGGGGCTGCACACGATCCATTCCGGAATCGGGCTGGGCTCCTCGGCCATCTGCTTGAAGATGGATTCGGCGATGTTGTTGTTGGCGCGCCAGTCGGTGGCCCGCTCGGCGTAGGTGAACTGGTCCATGAAGTGGCCACCGGTCTCGCGGGCCAGCCGTTCCGAATCGCAGTTGAGGTCGCAGGCGCGCTCGACCAGGTGGCAGCGGCCGCCGTGGAATTCGATCGCGGCGATTTTTTCCGGCGAGGTCGTGGCCGGCATCACCGCGATGAACGGCAGGCCGAGCAGGCGCGCGAAGTAGGCTTCGGACACTGCGGTCGAGCCACTGGACGCCTCGATCACCGGCCGCCCCTCACGCAGCCAGCCATTGGCCAGCGCGTACAGGAACAGCGAGCGCGCCAGGCGATGCTTGAGGCTGCCGGTGGGATGGCTCGATTCATCCTTGAGGTACACGTCGATGCCCTCGAACCCGGCCAGTGCCAGCGGGATCAGGTGGGTATCGGCGGAACGGTTGAAATCGGCTTCGATCTTGCGGATGGCGGCGGCCACCCATTCACGCTGCGACATGGCGGGCAATCGTTGTCAGGACGGAACGGTGCGATCCGTCCATTGTACGTCGCAGTGCCGTCAGGTGGCGGCCGGTAGAATGACGCCATCCGGCCATCACGGCCCTGTCTGAAGGACCTTCCCCCATGACCCTTCCCGCCCTGCGCGATATTGCCGGCGTGGCTGCCCAGGCCCCGGCCGAAACCCAAGGCTTCGTGTTCAACCACACCATGCTGCGGGTCAAGGACATCACCGCCTCGCTGGATTTCTACACCGGCGTGCTCGGCTACCAGCTGATCGACAAGCGTGATTTCGCCGAAGCCCAGTTCAGCCTGTACTTCCTGGCCTACGTGCCGGCTGGCATGGCCGTGCCGGAAGACGATGCCACCCGCCGCGTGTGGATGGCCGGCCTGCCGGGCGTGCTGGAACTGACCCACAACCACGGCACCGAGACCCAGGATGGCCCGGTCTACCACGACGGCAACAGCGACCCGCGCGGCTTCGGCCACATCTGCGTGTCGGTGCCGGAACTGGAATCGGCCTGCCAGCGCTTCGAAGACCTCGGCGTGCCGTTCCAGAAGCGCCTGACCGATGGCCGCATGAAGAACATCGCCTTCATCAAGGACCCGGACGGCTACTGGGTCGAGATCATCGCCAACGCCTGACCGGCCGCGCCAGGCGCTCGCCGGGCATGGCCCGGCGCTACCAGAGCGGCCCCCTTCTGAAGAGGTACGCATGGAAACGATGGAACTGCATCGCGGGCGCCTGATCGACCACCTGCAGCTGGTGGTGCGTGACCTGGCCGCCAGCCGCCGCTTCTACCAGGCTGTGTTCGATGCCATCGGCATACCCATCGCCGGCGAAGGTCCGGATTATTTCTGGGCCGACGAGCTGTTCATTTCCACCGCCAGCAGCGAGGCAGCCGCCGGCCAGCTGACCGGACGCCATCACCTGGCGTTCCAGGCGCGTGATGCGGCCACGGTCGATGCCTTCCACGCTGCCGCACTGGCGGCAGGTGGCACCGACAACGGCGCGCCGGGCGAGCGGCCCTACCACCCGGGCTACTACGGCGCCTTCGTGCTCGACCCGGACGGCAACAACATCGAAGTGGTCTACCACGGCCCGGCGACCTACAGCGCCGACTCGGTGAAAGTCAGCTTCTGATTCCTGCGCTGCGCGCTCGCCGGGCATGGCCCGGCGCTACCAACGAAGAAGCCGGGCAATGCCCGGCTTCGTTCGTCCTGCATGGTCGCCTCAGTGGGCGGCCATGTAGATGTCCTGCAGCACGGCCTTTTCCAGCTCCAGCTCGCCAAGCAGGTTCTTCACGATATCGCCCAGGCTGAGGATGCCGACCAGCGTGTTGCCATCGGTGACCATCAGGTGGCGGCGACGCGAGTACGTCATCAGCGACATGGCCTGCTTGAGCGTGGCCTCCGGCGCAATGCCTTCCAGGCCGGTGGTCGGCACGGTGGAGATCACCCGGCGGCCGGCCTGCGGGCCATCGTCGGCCAGGCTGCGCACGATGTCCTTCTCGGAGATGATGCCGACCGGCACCCCGTCCTTGATCACCACCAGGGCAGCGATTTTATTCGCGCTCATCTTGTGGGCGGCGGCACCGATGGTGTCTTCCGAATCGATGGTGATGACAGCTTCTTTCTTGGATTGCAGGAGTTCGCGGACGTTCATTCTTGTTTCCTGGTGCAGGTCACTGAAGTCAAAAAGTGTGCTCTTCCGAATCGCCCCCTCCCCGGGAACAGACCTTTCAGCGCACGTCTGGCGCACGGTGCGGCCGAGGAACTGCATCGACCAGCAGGTGCTGCAACGCGAACGAGGCCGGAGAAGGAAAACCTGCAGGGGCCTCGGACGATTCGATTCTACGACTGCACCGCGCGGCCACTACCGGCACCGATGGGACGCTTCGTCGTGGAACCTGTCGACGACTCCGAGAATCGCACCTGCGGCAAAACCGGCGCTGAATACAGCCCTTTCAAGCCGCTCAAGTTCGCACCCGCGCGGCCGACGCACGCGCAACCGCCCGACCGTGCAAAGTCAGGGGAACGGTCGCCAGCTGCCGAGCACCGCCTCGGTGGTGTACTGCGCGGCCTCGTCACCGGACAGGTGATGCGACCACGCCACGCGTTCTTCCGGTGAGGCACCGGCACCGACGCTGCCGAACTCGCCGTAGTAAGTGGTACGTTCGGCATCGGGCTTGTCCCAGTTGTGCCAGCCGGCCTGCACGATGTGCGGGCCCAGGTTGGACTGCAGGAACACCGTGCGTGCGAACGGCCGCCACGGCCGGCCCAGGTAGGCGGTGCCCGCGCCTTCGCCGCGCAGCAGCGCGCGACGGAACACGTAGCCGAAGCGCTGCCCTTCCGGCGTGGATGCCGCGGTGACCCAGCCCAGCTTGCCCTTGGAGACGATGGTGCAGTCATCGAACAGCGCCGTGGCCGCCCCGAAGATGAAATCCACCGTGCCTTCGATGTAGCAGTCCTTGAAGTGCAGCACGCTGCCTTCGTGCGTGTACAGCGTGTCCTGGTTGCCGAGCAGGCGCACGTTGCGGAAGCCGCCGCGTGGCGGCGCGGCATACAGCGCCAGTGCCTGGCCGACGTTGCCGGCGGTGTTCTCGATGGTCAGGTCTTCGGCGATGAACTCATCGCCATACACGTACACCGTGGCCGAACCACTGGTGCGCATCGCCTTGCCGGTGGCCGGGTCGACCAGATCGGCGTAGTTGTTCCAGCTGAGGACGGACGCACCGGCACCGGCCCCGCGCAACGTCACCCGCGTCTTTTCCTTCGGCACCTTCACCACGCCGCGGTACAGCCCTTCGCGCAGCACGATGACCTGGCGCGTGCGATTGCCATCGGGCACCGCATCGATGGCCGCCTGCACGCTGCGGTAGTCACCGCTGCCATCGGCGGCCACCACCCAGTCGCGCGCGGCGGCAGGCAGCGCGGCCAGCACCAGCAGGCCGGCCAGGGGGAGGGAGAATCGGCGTAGCTGCGGCATGCGGCGTCCTGCGGGCAAGAGGAACGAAGTGCGGCCGGCGTTGCATGCCGGCCGCGATCCAGGGGCAACGATCAGAACTTGTAGCGCAGGCCGAGCAGGAATTCGCGGCCGGTCTGGGTGTAGGTCAGCGGCAGTTTCCAGGCCGAGATACCCACCCACTCGTTGCTGGTTTCATTGGTGAGGTTGATGCCTTCCAGGCTGACTTCGAGGTGGTCGTCGATCTTCCAGCTGATCGAGGCATCCACCGTGTCCACCGCATCCATGCCGTGGAAGCTGAAGCCCTGCACGCTGGCCGGCACCTGGGTGTAGTAGCCGTCGCGGTGGGTGTACGACACGCGCGCGCCCAGCTTCTCACCTTCGTAGAACAGCGTGCTGTTGTACGAATTCTTCGACAGCCCGGTCAGGTCGGTCTTCAGCGAGGCCGCGCCCGTGGAGGTCAGGTACTGGATCTGCGAATCGACCCAGGTGTAGTTCAGCTGCAGACCCAGGTTGCTCCAGCGCCCCGGCAGGAAGCTGAAGGGCTGCACGTAGTTGAACTCGGCCCCCTTGAGGTCGCCACCGGGCGTGTTCAACGGACGGGTGAAGGTGAAGTCTTCATTGGGCGACACCCCGGTGCCGTCGAGCAGGCTGGCCGGCAGGCCACTGGCACTGAACGGCATGACCGTGCTGGTGCCCTGCACGAAGCTCTCGATGTCCTTGTGGAACAGCGCCAGGCCGAGCAGGCCGCCCTCCTGGAAGTACCACTCCACGCCCAGGTCCAGCGTGCGTGCGCGGATCGGGTCCAGGTTCGGGTTGCCGCCGTTGACGTAGCGGTGGCCGCTGGACAGGCTCAGCGTCGTGCCCGGGGTCAGCGAGGACAGGCCGGGGCGTGCCATCACCTTGGCCGCACCGAAGCGCAGCATCAGGTCCGGTGACAGCTCGGCCACCAGGTTCAGCGACGGCAGCGTATCGGTGTAGTCGCGCGACACATGGGTCAGCACCATCGCGCCATCCACAGTGGAATAGCCGGTGGAGGACTGGGTGGTCTTGACCCGGCGCACGCCCACGTTGCCCGACACCGGCACGCTGCCGACATCGAAGCCGAACTCGCCCATCAGCCACGCGCCGCGGTCACGCTCTTCCACGCTGCGGCGGGTCGCGTTGCGTTCGTACAGCTGGTAGATGCCCTGCCCGCTGTAGATGTCCAGCAGCTCCGACAACGCGGCCAGGTCGGGCACGGCCCAGGCATCTGGCGAACCGGCCACGCCGCCCAGGCGGGCGATGTCCACCAGTGCCGCCGGGACGGTGTAGCCGCCATCGGCGAACGCCGGCACCACGGTTTCGCTCTGCCGGCGGTACTCGCTGGTGTCGAACTTATAGTCCTTGGCGAGCAGGCCGCCCCGCAGGGTGAACGACGGGCCGAAGTTCCAGGTGAAATCCAGCGCACCGTTGTCGAAGCTGTTGCTGGCGTACTGCGGCCGCAGGCGCACTTCAGCCAGGGTCCAGCCGCTGGTGTCGGTGGGGTCGATGCCGTAGTTGAAGGTCGGGTGGGTGACGCTGTCGCGGAAGTCGTAGCTGTAGCCGGACACGTTGGCCTTGTCCATGATCAGCGTGGTCTGCACCGGGTTGGCGTGCTTCGAGCTGGAATGGCCGGCCAGCAGGTTGACCTTGAACGCATCGCTGAAGCGGTGTTCGCCACTCAGCGAGACCTGCTTGAAGGCGGTGTTCCACTCGTCGCGGCGCTGTTCGGAGCGCACGCCGGCGCCATCGAACAGGCCGTACAGCAGCGCACCGGAGGTGGGGTCGATGTAGCCGTCGCGCAGCACCATGTTCTGCTTCTGCGCCGAGTAGGCAAACGAGATCGCCTCGATGTACTTCTCGCTGCGCACGGTATCGATCTTCGAATACAGTGCGTCCAGCGCGAACTCGGTGCTGTCGGTCGGCTTCCACTGCAGCGATGCGGTCACGCCCAGGCGCTTCTGGTCGTGCTCCAGCAGCGTGTAGCGCGGGAAATACGGGTGCCACACGCCATCGGCCAGGCCGGCGGTGAACGGCGAGCTGGGGCTGAAGCCACCGTTGCTGCTGGCGCTGTACCAGCGGCCGGTGTTGCTGCCTTCCTCGCGCACGCGGCGTTCGGAATAGGCCACCGACAGCAGGCCACCGAAGCGCCCGTCGGCCCAGGTATCGGCGATCAGCGCAGCCGCACGCGGGCTGGCCTTCTCGGAAAGATCATTGAAGCTGCCCTGCCCGCTCGCCGCGAAGGTGAAGCCGTCGTAGTCGAACGGGCGCGCGGTGCGCAGGTCCACGGTGGCACCCAGCGAACCCTCTTCCACGTCGGCCGAGGCGGTCTTGCGCACGATCAGCTGCGAGAACAGGTCCGAGGCGAACACGTTGAAGTCGAAACCGCGGCTGCGGTTGGTGCCGCCGGACTGGTCGGAGCCGCCGACGGTGGTCAGCGCCTCAAGGCCGTTGATGCGCACGCGGGTGAAATCCGGGCCGAGGCCGCGCACGGAGATGTTGCGGCCTTCGCCGGCGTCGCGGGTGATGGTCACGCCGGGGATGCGCTGCAGCGATTCGGCCAGGTTGAGATCGGGGAAGTTGGCGATGTCCTCGGCCACCACCGCATCGACCATGCCCTTTTCCGAGCGCTTGATGTCCAGCGCCTTCTCCACGCTGGCGCGGTAGCCGGTCACCGTCACCGCATCCAGTTCGGTGGGGTTGGCCGCGGCGGCGTCCTGGGCGGCAGCCGGGCCGGCCAGGGCCAGCAGCACGGCACTGGCCAGCGCGCTGGCGGCAAAGGTAACCGGTGTCTTTTTGCGATTCAGCCTGTGCGTCATGAAAATCCCTTGCAATCACTGCTACTGGCGGTCGAGGGTGTCGTTCAAGAGATGACACCGGGGGACACGAAACGTAGCAGCGTCATGGAACTGACACATCATGCGGTGCAGCAAGACAGCAGCAGGCACTCACAAGTGTCTGCCCCCAAAGGAAATTCGCGCCCCTCGCGGCAAGCCGCCAGGCGGAGGATCAGGCCGTGTGTGCGGCCGGCGGCGCCGGGGGCGCCAGCGGCCGCGCGCGGGTCGCCCACCAGCACAGCAGCGAGCCAGCGGTCACGCAGGCCACGCCCTGCACGAAGCCCATGCCCGGGTGCAGCGACAGCCACACGCTGCTCCACAGCACCGACAGCACCGGGGCGAAGTAGGAGAAGATCGCCATCGAGGTGACGTTGCCGTGCTGCAGCCCATGGTTCCAGCACGAATAGGCGGTGGCGGTGAGCAGGCCGAACACGGCCACCTGCGCCAGGCCGCCCCAGTGCAGGCGCAGTGGCGGCGCATCGCCCAGCGCGTACTTCAGCCACAGCACCGCGGCGGTGGCGATCATGAACAACGGCACCGCGTTGCGCGAACCGCCGATGCGCTTGGTCACCAGCGAATAGGTGGCCCACATGCACGAGGCGGCCAGCGCCAAGGCATAGGCCAGCGGGTTGCTGCGCAGGTTGGCCAGCAGCATCGCCGGCGACCACGCGCCTTCGCCGGTGATGACCAGCACCACACCCAGCAGGCACAGCACGGTGGCCGGCAGCAGCAGCCAGTTGCCGCGCTGCATGCGGGTGAGCACGGTCAGCAGCACCGTCAGGCACGGCCACAGGTAGTTGATCATCACCAGTTCCAGCGCCTGCCCACGATGGTGGGCCAGGCCGATGGACAGCGACAGCGAGATCTCGGTGCCGATGAACAACGCACCGCCGATCAGCAGGTAGCGTCGCGGCAGCTGCGCGGGTCGCGGCACGCCCAGGATGAGCGCCGAGAACACGGCAGCGGCAGTGAAGATCAGTGCGGCGCCACCAACGGCACCGAAGATCTCGCTGATCGTGCGCAGCATGCCCAGGGTCGGGCTCCACAGCAGCACGGCGCTGGCGCCGATGAGGGTCGGAAGATGGGGTGACGCGGAGGCGCGCAGGGCGCGGAAGCCGTACATGGGAGCGACGACAACAGAAGGCGATCGGTTGAAAGGCACGCGCAGCGATGCGCCCGGCCCCGACAGCGGGACAGGCAGGTCATGCGGACGCGTGGGTCCTGGGGAGTACGCTGGTCCGTAGCGTCGTCCCCGGAACACCCCGGCACTGTGCGTTGCAGGGGGTACGGCGGGAGGCGGGTTACAGCAGCCGACTGGCCGAAGCGGATTGTACGCTTTCGATGCTGCGCCGCAATATCGCCCTGTTCATTCTCATCGCGTTGCGTAGAATTCCCGGCCCGCACGCAAAGGAATGACTGCCATGAAGATGCCCCTCGCACGGACGCTTGCACCCCTCATCGCCGCCCTGCTGGCTGCACCCACGGCGCATGCCGCAACGACCATCGACGCAGCGCAGTGGCAGAAGCTGGCACCCACGCTTCAGGCGGCACTGGAATGCCGCGCGGACCCGGATACCGCAGCCAAGGCACTCGCAGGGCTTTCAGGCAATGTGGAAGGCACCAGCGAACCGATCAAGCCGCCGGTGCCGTTCACCGTGTTCGGCCTGCAGGTCCGCTCGTTCTCGGTCTACATCGATCCCGACGGTGACCTGGGGGCCAGCTACACCAGCCAGCTCTCGGCCAATGCCGCGGCGGTGCGCAACGCCTCCAAGCTGGGCAGGAAGCCCGAGCGCGATACCAGCATGGGTGTTCTGTCGATCGCCCAGGATGGATCGTCACAGCTGACCTGCCTGGTCTATGGCGCCTACGACGAGCGCGACTACCAGGAACCGTAAGCGACCCGTGGAGTGCGCGTTGGCCCTGTCCCGGCAGGGCTAGCGCGCGCTTCCCTCCACATACGGGCGCGACTGCAGGATCAGTACCTCATCGCCGACCACGGCCCATTCGATGTCCTGGTCGGCACCGCCCAGCGCCTGCCTGGTACGGGTACCAATACGCGCCAACCGTGCGATCAGTGCATCGGTCAGCACCTGCCGCGAACCGGTGATGGGCACCTCGCGCACACCGCCACCCGCACGCGCCACCAGCTGGGTGTCTTCGGCCGAACGGCTCAGCACCTGGACCGCCTTCGACCACGACGAGTACATCACCTGCTCGGCCTGGCGCTTGCCTTCCACCACGCGGATGCCCAGCCCACGCTTGGCCGAGATGTAGGTGACGTGGCGGCGTTCGGCATCGAAGGGATCGCGGGTGATCATCACCCCGGAGCTGTCCGACGGTGCAGCCACCTGCACCAGCACGGCCATCGCCACCGCATCCTGCGGCAGGCCCGCCGCCGTGCGCGCTTCGTAGGCCTCGAAGTTGTAAACCGACGCCCAGACCGTCTGCACCGCTTTGGCCACCGCCTCCATGCGGTTCACGTTGGGCACCGTGGTGTACAGCCCAGCCCCGCTGAAACCCGGCAGATCCTCGGAGTTCGACGAGCTGCGCACGAACACCGGCGCGCCTTTCAACTGGTCACGCCACTGGCGTTCCAGCGTACGCACGAAGGCGGAATCAGCGGGCGCGTTCTCGATCTGCGTACGCAGCGACGCCAGCGCATCGCGGCGCACCGCCGGATCGCTGTTGAAACCCGGCCGCTGCTGCAGTTCGCGCAGGCGTTGCGGCACCTGCAGCCGCTGCTGCATGGCCTGGTACTGCGAGAACGGAATGCAGAAGCCATCGGGCACCCGTGCCGCCGGTGGCAGCACCGCACGCAGCGTGCCGAGGTTGGCGGCCTTCACCCCGCAGTGCGTGCTGTCACGCGCACGCAGCGCCTGCAGCGGCTTCAGCGCCACCACGGCCAGATCCGGGCGCGGCAGGCTGCGCTGCACAGAGCGTGCGGCAGTGGCAGATGGGGTGCGTGCCGGCCGCGCAAGCGGGGTCACCCGGTAATCGCTGCCGGTCACCTCCAGCGCCACCCAGCGCCCGTCGTACTGGCGCAACACGTCCTGCGCATCGCGCACGTAGACGTTGGGAATGCCCCAGCCCTTGGCCAGCAGGTTGACGTGCGAGAGCAGGGTCGACGGCCGCTGCGTCACCAGCCCGGCGACCGGGGCCAGCGCGATCGGCACCTCATCCAGCACCGGAATATCGCGCGGCGACAGCGTGGCCAGCTGCGCCTCCGTGCGGACGATGCGCAGGCGCCCCTCCGCCTGCCCGGTGTTCAGCGGCAGGAAGCGCTGCTCACGCAGCAGGGCCTCCTGGCTGACGTAGACCAGCTTCATCTCGCCAGCCAGCTGCTCATGTGCGGTGGAATTGGTCTTGAAGCGGACCGGATCAGCGAACGAGGCGCGCAGCACTGCATCGGCCTCGCGCAACAGCGGCGCGGTCAGCTGGTCGCCTTCCCAGAATTCGTAGGTGTATCCCGGCAGATCCTGCTGCCAGGCCACGGTCCCGAACAGGAAGCGCCGCTGCCGATCGCGGTACTGCGCGTTCACCGTGGCCTTGTCCATCGAGCGCAGCAGCCGCTGCTGGCGCACGAACTGCTCATGCAGACCGTGGCGGCGCGTGTTGACGTAGTAGATGCGACCATTCTCGCGCCGGTCGATGACGAAGATCAGATGCGGCATCTCCAGCGCCGTGCCGGCGTTGTAGACGCGGGCCATCTGCATGAACTGTGCGCGGCTGTCGATGCGCGAAAGATAGTCTGGCCCTTCGGCCGGCTGCTGTGCCGCGTCAGGACGATGCTCATACGCCGAGGGCTTGCGTGCGGTCTGTGCCAGCGCGGGCGTGGCGCAGGCCAGCACCAACAGCACGATCGCGCGGTGCCAGAGGGAATTCATACGGGATCGATCCTTGATGCCGTTACGGAGACAACAGGGTACTCGGTCCGGTGGCGATGGCCCATCAGCCATCGCCACCTCGAAACGGCTCGCCTACCTTACTTCGAGCAACGCCCGCGCTGGGCCAGGCTGAGCTGCGCCACCTCGCGGCGGCCCTCGGCCTCAGGCATCACCGTCAGCTTGGCGCCACCGACGAACACGCCCATCTTGATCGACTGCTGGATGAAGTAGTTGCGCCCAGCCTCGGTGTAGAGCTTGACGTCGTTGGGCGAGAACTCCGATTCGGTGGAGATCACGTGCTCCTGGTTGCCGGGCACCAGGGTGTAGAAGAACACCTTGTTGGCCGTCTCACCCAGACACTCGCCATCGATGCGCAGATCCTTCTTCAGCGCCTGGCCGACGAAGGAGTTGCGGTACACGTACACGCCCGCCTTGCCCTCCTCCGGAACCGGAAAGCTCTTGGCCACGTCCAGCTGGCCCTTGTCCGACATCGGAACACTCGCACACCCGGACAGCAGGCTGATCGCCGCCGCCATTGCAACCACGTGCCACTTGCTCATCTACAGCCCCCTGTCATGCGTGCCATGCACGCGGATTGAAATCTGCAATCGCGCCCGTGTTGAACGGGCGTGGTGGATCGACGCCCACCCCCGACGCTGCGCCGATTGCGCAGGTGGGTGGACGGATCGGAAATCGAGAGTGGCGCGGGCATCCTCCGTGATGCGTGCAGCGGCGTGCGCAGATGGTGCCATGACGGAATGAAAAAAGGTGGCCCCTGCGGGCCACCCCATGCGTTCCGCGTGCTGGCCCGAACGGCCTTACTCCACCGTCACGCTCTTGGCCAGGTTGCGCGGCTTGTCCACGTCGGTGCCGCGCGCCAGCGCGGTGTGGTACGCCAGCAGCTGCACCGGAATGGTGTGCACGATCGGGCTGAGCACGCCGGCGTGGCGCGGGGTGCGGATGACATGCACGCCTTCGGACTCGTTGAAGTTGCTGTCCTGGTCGGCGAATACGAACAGCTCGCCACCGCGGGCGCGCACTTCCTGCATGTTCGACTTCACCTTTTCCAGCAAGCTGTCGTTGGGCGCGATCACCACCACCGGCATGTCCTCGTCCACCAGCGCCAGCGGCCCGTGCTTGAGCTCACCGGCCGGATAGGCCTCGGCGTGGATGTAGGAGATTTCCTTGAGCTTGAGCGCGCCTTCCAGCGCGATCGGGTAATGCAGGCCACGGCCCAGGAACAGCGCACTGCTCTTGCGTGCGAAGCGCTCGGCCCACGCCGCGATCTGCGGCTCCATGTTCAGCGCGTGCTGCACGCTGCCCGGCAGGAAGCGCAGCTGCTCCAGGTAGTCCGCTTCCTGTGCGGCATCGACGCGGCCGTGCAGCTTGCCCAGCACCACGGTCAGCTGGAACAGCGCGGCCAGCTGGGTGGTGAAGGCCTTGGTCGACGCCACGCCGATCTCGGCGCCGGCGCGGGTGTAGCAGACCAGTTCGCTGGCACGCGGAATCGCGCTCTCCGGCACGTTGCAGATCGACAGCGTGTGCTTGTGGCCCAGCGACTTGGCGTACTTCAGCGCTTCCATCGTATCCAGCGTTTCGCCGGACTGGGAGATGGTCACGATCAGATGCCTGGGGTTGGCATACGCGGCGCGGTAGCGGTACTCGCTGGCGATTTCCACGCTGCACGGCAGGCCGGCGATGGATTCGATCCAGTAGCGCGCGGTCAGGCCCGAGTAATAGCTTGTGCCACAGGCCAGGATCTGCACGCCTTCGATGCCGGCCAGCACGGCCTCGGCATTCTTGCCGAACAGCTCGGCCGGGAAGCCACCGGCGTCGATCGCCGCTTCGAGGGTGTCACCGAGCGCACGCGGCTGCTCGTGGATTTCCTTCTGCATGAAGTGGCGGTACGGGCCCAGCTCCAGCGAGGCCAGCGACACGTCGGACAGGTGCACGTCGCGCTCGACCGGCTGGTCGTGCTCGTCGAACACCTGCACCCCATCGCGGCGGATGTCGGCGGTGTCGCCCTCTTCCAGGAAGATCACCTTGCGGGTGGCCGAGATCACGGCCGAGACGTCGGAGGCGACGAAGTTCTCGCCTTCGCCCAGGCCGACCAGCAGCGGGCAGCCCATGCGTGCGCAGACGAAATGGTCCGGCTCGGCACGGCTGACCACGGCCAGCGCATAGGCGCCGGTCAGTTCCTTCACCGTGCGCTGCAGCGCGCCCAGCAGGCTGTCGCCGCCCTTCAGGTGGTGGTGCATGAGGTGGGCGATCACCTCGGTGTCGGTCTGCGACTCGAAGGTGTAGCCCAGCGCGCGCAGCTTCTCGCGCTGCTCTTCGTGGTTCTCGATGATGCCGTTGTGCACCAGCGCCACGCCGGCACTGATGTGCGGGTGCGCATTGGCCTCGGTCACCCCGCCATGGGTGGCCCAGCGGGTATGGCCGATGCCCAGCTGGGAATTGAAGCCTTCCGCCTCGGCAGCGGAGGCCATTTCCGAGACACGACCGGTACGGCGCACGCGGCGCACGTCAGCACGCTCGGCATGGTCGATCACCGCGATGCCGGACGAATCGTAGCCGCGATACTCCAGCCGCTTCAGTCCTTCGATCAGCACCGGCACCACATCGCGATCAGCGATCGCTCCTACGATTCCACACATGTCGCGCATTTCCTTGAAGACGGTCGCCGCATTCTAGCGTGGGTGTCCGCTTCGTCCCTCCTGTCCGCTTAATGAAAGTGTCCGCAACGGTGTCCGCGGACACCCGGACACCCGCAAGCCAAACGCAAGTGACTGAAAATAAATAAGATAAAGTTGGCACGGAGCATGCTTTAACCCTGTCACCACCGACAGGCACGCACCCGATGATCCGCGACACCTCTGCCCAGGACCAGATCGTTTCCGCCTCCTCTGCCAGCGGCCCCCGTGCGGCCTGGCAGCGCTACCGCTGGCCTGCCCTGGGTGCGGTCGCCCTGCTGGCCGCCATCGGCTGGGCGGTGCATGCCTGGTCCAACGCCAGCCGCTCCTTCGACAGCAGCCGGGTGCGCATCGCCGAAGTGCAGCGCGGCGACCTGGTGCGCGACATCGCCGCCGACGGCCGCGTCATCGCCGCCAACAGCCCGACCCTCTACGCGATCTCCGCAGGCACGGTGGACCTGAAGGTGGTGGCCGGCGACGTGGTCAAGAAGGGCCAGGAGCTGGCGATCATCGACAGCCCGGAACTGCGCAGCAAGCTGGCCCAGGAACAGGCCACCCTGGCCGGCCTGGAAGCCGAGGCCAGCCGCGCCGCGCTGGACGCCACCCTCGCCCGCGCCAAGTCGCGCAAGGAAACCGACCAGGCCAGCATCGAACGGCAGGCCGCCGACCGTGACCTGCAGCGCTACCAGCGCGGCTACGACGGCGGCGCGGTGCCGCAGATCGACCTGGCCAAGGCCCAGGACTCACTGAAGAAGGCCGACATCACCCTGGCCAATGCGACCACCGATGCGCGACTGCAGAGCCAGGGCGCCGACCTGGACGCGCGCAACAAGCGCCTGCTGGCCGACCGCCAGAAGGCGGTGGTGGCCGAAGTGCAGCGCCAGGTCGATGCACTGACCCTGCGCGCCCCGTTCGACGGCCAGGTCGGCCAGGTGCAGGCCACCCAGGCCACCAACCTGGCGGCCAACGCGCCGGTGCTGGGCGTGGTCGACCTGTCCAAGTTCGAGGTGGAGATCAAGGTGCCGGAGAGCTTCGCCCGTGACCTGGCGATCGGCATGCCGGCGCAGCTGACCGGCGGCAACGGCAAGCCGTTCCCGGGTGAGATCAGCGCTGTCTCGCCGGAAGTGGTCAACGGCGAGGTCAACGCCCGCGTGCGCTTCGCCGCCGCGCAGCCGGAAGGCCTGCGCCAGAGCCAGCGCATGTCGGTGCGCGTGCTGCTGGATACGCGCCGCAATGTGATGAAGGTCGAGCGTGGCCCGTTCGTCGAACAGGGCAACGGCGTGGCCTACGTGATGGACGGCCGCACCGCGGTGCGCCGACCGGTGGAACTGGGCGTCAGCAGCCTGGGCGAAGTGGAAATCAAGTCGGGTGTGCAACCGGGCGACCGCATCGTGGTCTCCGGCAGCGACCTGTTCAAGGACGCCGAACGCGTCTCCGTCAACTGACACATCCTGGAGAGAGGACACCCCATGTACATGCTCGAAATGCGTTCGGTCGCCAAGGTTTTCCGTACCGAGCAGGTGGAGACCCACGCACTGCGCTCGCTGGAACTGCAGGTCAAGGAAGGCGAGTTCGTCGCCGTCACCGGTCCGTCCGGCTCCGGCAAGACCACCTTCCTCAACATCGCCGGCCTGCTGGAAACCTTCACCAGCGGCACCTACATGCTCGACGGCCAGGACGTCAGCATGCTGGGCGACGATGCCCGCAGCCGCATGCGCAACCAGAAGATCGGCTTCATCTTCCAGGGCTTCAACCTGATCCCCGACCTGAACCTGTTCGACAACGTCGACGTGCCGCTGCGCTACCGCAGGATGGGCGCCGGCGAACGCCGCGAGCGCATCGAGAAGGCGCTGAGCCAGGTCGGCCTGGGTTCGCGCATGAAGCACTACCCCAATGAACTCTCCGGCGGCCAGCAGCAGCGCGCCGCCATCGCCCGCGCCCTGGCCGGCAGCCCGCGCCTGCTGCTGGCCGACGAACCGACCGGCAACCTGGACACGCAGATGGCGCGTGGCGTGATGGAACTGCTGGAAGAGATCAACGCCGCCGGCACCACCATCGTCATGGTCACCCATGACCCGGAACTGGCCGCACGCGCGCAGCGCAACGTGCACATCGTCGATGGCCAGGTGACCGACCTGGTGCGTGAGCCGGTGCTGGCCACCCCGCGCCGCATCGTCGCCGTCAACGAGTGAGGGCCCGAACATGTTCGCCTACTACGCCCGACTGGCGGCGCGCAGCTTCCGCCGCAACAAGGTCCTGACCGCGCTGATGGTGGTTGCCATTGCGCTGGGCATCGGCGCCTCGATGACCACCCTGACCGTCTTCCACGTGCTCTCCGGCGATCCGATTCCGGACAAGAGCGACCGCCTGTTCTACGTGCAGCTCGACCCCGGCCCCCGCGGTGGCTACGTGCCCGGCGAGGAACCCAATTCGCAGATGACCCGCTTCGATGGCGAAGCCCTGCTGCGCGAAGCCAAGGCCGAGCGCCAGGCGCTGATGAGCGGCGGCGGCGGCACCATCGAGCCGGACGGCAGCACGCTGCAGCCGTTCTCGATCGATACGCGCTGGACCTCGGCTGATTTCTTCCCGATGTTCGACGTGCCGATGCAGTACGGCCGTGCCTGGACGCGCCAGGACGACGACCGCCGCGCCCGCGTGGTGGTCATCTCCAAGGCCCTGAACGACAAGCTGTACCAGGGCGGCAACAGCGTCGGCAAGGACATCCGCATGGATGGCCAGAGCTTCCGCATCGTCGGCGTGATGAAGGAATGGAATCCCGAACCGCAGTTCTTCGACCTCACCACCGGCAGCTTCGGCAAGGACGAGGATCTGCTGCTGCCGATGTCGACCTCGATGGACCTGAAGCTGGGCAGCAACGGCAACATGAACTGCTTCGGCGAAAACCCCGACGGCGACAGCTATTCGGTGAATGCCCCCTGCACCTGGCTGCAGTACTGGGCCGAGATGGAGCCGGGCAAGGCCGACGACTACCGTCGCTACCTGGAAAATTATTCCAGCCAGCAGCGCGAGGCCGGCCGCTTCGAGCGCCCGCCGAACGTGCGCCTGCGCAACGTGATGGAGTGGCTGGACTTCAACGGTGCGGTGCCCAGCGATGTGCGCCTGCAGCTGTGGCTGGCTCTGGGCTTCCTCGGTGTGTGCCTGGTCAACACCGTGGGCCTGCTGCTGGCCAAGTTCCTGCGCCGCAGCGGTGAGATCGGCGTGCGTCGCGCGCTCGGTGCCAGCCGTGGCCAGATCTTCCTGCAGTGCCTGGTGGAAGCCGGCGCGGTAGGCGTGGTCGGCGGCGTGCTCGGTATCGGCGTGGCCCTGCTCGGTCTGTTCGCCGTGCGCCAGCAGCCCGTGGACTACGCCAAGCTGGCCCACCTGGACGGCAGCATGCTGCTGCTGGCCATCGGCCTGACCCTGTTTGCCAGCCTTGCTGCCGGTTTCCTGCCCGCCTGGCGCGCGATGCAGGTCACCCCGGCCATCCAGCTCAAGTCGCAGTAAGTACCGGAACGAGGACTCCCATGGACATCCGCCCCATCCTCAGCACCCTGCGCCGGCACAAGACCGCTGCCGCACTGATCGTGCTGGAAGTCGCCCTGACCTGCGCCATCGTCTGCAACGCGCTGTTCCTGGTCAGCCAACGCGTGGAAAAGATCAGCATGCCCAGCGGCATCGCCGAGAACGAACTGGTGATGGTCCGCGTCAGCGGCATCGGCAAGCAGACCAACGGCATGGCCCGCACCCGCGAGGATCTGGCGTCGCTGCGCGCGATCCCCGGCGTCACCGGCGCCACCATCATCAACCAGGTGCCGTTCCGCAGCGGCTCGTCCAGCAGCAGCATCCAGCGCCAGCAGGACCAGGAGCGGCCGACCACCGAGGCATCGATGTACACGATGTCAGAGGACGGCATCCGCACGATGGGCATCAACGTGATCGCCGGGCGTGACTTCCTGCCCGACGAGTACATGGATTACGCCGTCGTCTCCAAGGCCGGCTCCAAGGACAAGGCAGTCCCGGTGATCTTCAGCCAGGCCACCGCCGCGAAGATGGAACCCGACGGCAGCGCGCTGGGCAAGACCTACTACATGGGCAAGCAGCAGTTGCATGTCGTCGGCATCGTCGACACCCTGACCACGCCCACCGGCTGGGACGACAACTGGAACGAGTCGATGCTGATGCCGCTGCGCCGCGGCTTCGACGAAGGCGGCACCTACATGCTGCGCACCGCTCCCGAGCGCCGCGATGAAGTGCTCAAGGCCGCCGTCGCTGCGCTGGAGCGCAACGATGCCAATCGCCTGATGCGCGACAAGAAGACCTACGAGGACCAGCGCAACGACTACTTCAAGAACGACCGCGCCATGGTCGGCCTGCTGGTGACGGTGTCCATCGCCCTGCTGGTGGTGACCGCACTGGGCATCATCGGCCTGGCCAGCTTCTGGGTGCAGCAGCGCAGCAAGCAGATCGGCATCCGCCGTGCGCTGGGTGCGACCCGCGGGCAGATCCTCCGCTACTTCCAGACCGAGAACTTCCTGCTGGCCACGCTGGGCATCGTGCTGGGCATGCTCGCCGCGTACGCGATCAACCTGGCGCTGATGAACATGTACGAGCTGCCGCGCATGCCGCTGCTGTACCTGCCGCTGGGTGCGGTGCTGCTGTGGGTGCTGGGCCAGGTGGCAGTGTTCGGCCCGGCCCGCCGCGCCGCCGCCGTGCCGCCGGCCGTTGCCACCCGGGGGGCGTGAGATGCGCGCCCTGGCCTTGGCAATTGCGCTGGCCCTGCCGCTGCCGGTACTGGCCGGCAGCAGCACGGTGCAGACGATGAACTGGCAGCAGGAGGGCGCGCGGCTGGCACTGCGCTCGAACGAGGGCCAGGTGCAGGTCGAGGCGGCCAGCCCCGAGGCGCGCTTCGGCGTGCGCCGGGGCGACCGCATCGTGCGCGTGGACGACACGCCGGTACGCCAGATCGACCAGCTTGCAGCTGCGGTGCGCCAGGCCGACGCAGCGGGCAAGGCGCAGGTCTTCCTGCTGCTGCTGCGCAACGGCAAGACCCTGAGTGTGCCGGTGGCCGTGGCCACCTGGAGGACCGTGCTGGTGCCACCGCCGGCGCCACCACCTCCCCCACCGCCGCCACCGCCGCGCTGACGTGCCCCGGTCCCTGCGGGGCCACGGGTTTGGCTATGCTTGATGGGTAGTGCTCGCCTCACGGCTCTCTCGGCGCTACCCATCCCTTTCCCAGAACGCTTCCATGCCCGCGATCCTGATCATCGACGACAACGCCAGCGTGGGCACCGCGCTGGACGTGCTGTTTTCCCTGCATGACATCGACACCCTGCAGGCGCAGAGCCCGGCCGACGGACTGGCGATGCTGGAAGCATACGCCGTCGACCTGGTCATCCAGGACATGAACTTCACCGAGGACACCACCTCGGGCGAAGAAGGCGAGGCCCTGTTCGCGCAGATCCGCGCGCGCCATCCCGACCTGCCGGTCATCCTGCTCACCGCCTGGACGCACCTGAGCAGCGCGGTGGACCTGGTCAAGGCCGGTGCCGCCGATTACCTGGCCAAGCCGTGGGATGACCGCAAGCTGCTGACCACGGTCAACAACCTGCTGGAACTGTCCGAAGCGCGTCGCGAGCTGGACCAGCGTCGCGCCCGCGAGGAGCGCCAGCGCAATGCGCTGGAAGAGAAATACGAGCTGTGCGGCGCGGTGTTCGCCGATCCCGCCAGCGAACGTGTCATCGCCCTGGCCTGCCAGGTCGCGCGTTCGGAACTGCCAGTACTGATCACTGGCCCCAATGGCGCCGGCAAGGAGAAGATCGCGCAGATCATCCAGGCCAATTCGCTGGTGGCCAAGGGCCCGTTCGTGGCGGTCAACTGCGGTGCCCTGCCCTCCGAACTGATCGAGGCCGAACTGTTCGGCGCCGAAGCCGGTGCCTACACCGGCGCCAACAAGGCGCGCGAGGGCAAGTTCGAAGCCGCCGACGGCGGCACGCTGTTCCTGGACGAGATCGGCAACCTGTCGCTGGGCGGGCAGATGAAACTGCTGCGCGTGCTGGAAACCGGCCGCTTCGAGCGCCTGGGCTCCAACCGCGAGCGCCAGGTCAAGGTCCGCGTGGTCAGCGCGACCAATGCCGACCTGCCGGCGATGATCCGCGACGGCAGCTTCCGCGAGGACCTCTATTACCGCCTCAACACGGTGGAACTGGTGCTGCCGCCGCTGGCGGAGCGACCGGGCGACATCGTGCCGCTGGCCGAGCGCTTCCTCAGCGCCGGCAAGCCGCTGTCCACCGCTGCTGCCACCGCACTGCAGCGGCATCCGTGGCCGGGCAACGTGCGCGAGCTGCGCAACGTGATCCAGCGTGCCGAGCTGCTGGCCAGCGGCAACCGCATCGAGGTGGCCGACCTCAACCTGCCGCGTGCAGCGGCCGCGCCGCGCCCGACCCCGAGCGCGGGCAACGATCCCGACCGTGCACGCATCGAGGACGTGCTGGCCCGCAACCACGGCGTCATCGCCCAGGCCGCGGCCGAGCTCGGCCTGAGCCGCCAGGCGCTGTACCGGCGCATGGACCGCCACGGCATTCCGCGCGAATGAAACGGCGCTCCTTCACCTTCCTCCTGTTCCTGCGCCTGCTGCCGGTGCTGGCGCTGGCCGCCGCGCTGCCGTGGCTGCTGGCCTATTGGATGAACCACGGCTGGTGGGTGACGGGGATCTCCTCGGTCGTGCTGCTGTCGCTGATGTGGTGGTCGCTGCGCCGCGCCACCGCGCCTGTGCGCTCGCTGATGCGCGCACTGGCCGGCACCACCAGCAGCTATCGCGATGGTGAGTTCAACTTCGGCGTGTACTGGCCGGGCAACGACGAACTGGGCGACCTGGTGGACGCACACCGCGAACTGGGCGACGTGCTGCGCGAGCAGCGCCAGGGCCTGGTGCAGCGCGAACTGCTGCTGGACACGATGGTGCAGAACACGCCGGTGGCGATGCTGCTGATCGCGGCCGGTGGCGATGGCATTTCCCGCGTGGTGTTTTCCAACCTGGCCGCACGCAAGCTGCTGCACGGGGGCTGGAAGCTGGAAGGCCAGCGCATGGAAGAGGTGCTCGAACAGCTGCCAGTGGAACTGCGCGATGCCATCGCACGCGGCGGTGACAGCCTGTTCGCGGTGCGCGCGGAGGTCGAGGAGGGCGTCGAGCCCGATGAGGACGACGAGCAGGTCTACCATCTGTCGCGGCGCGCGTTCCATCTGAACGGCCGCCCGCACGATCTGCTGCTGGTGCGCCAGCTGACCGCCGAACTGCGGCGGCAGGAAGTGCAGACCTGGAAGAAGGTGATCCGGGTGATCAGCCACGAACTGAACAACTCGCTGGCACCGATCGCCTCGCTGGCCCATTCCGGCGGCGAGCTGGTCAAGCGCGAACGCTTCGATCGCCTGCCGGAAATCTTCAGCACCATCGAAGACCGCGCACGCCACCTGGAAGGCTTCATCCGCGGCTATGCGCGCTTCGCCAAACTGCCGCAGCCGCAGCTGCAGACCGTGCACTGGGCACCGTTCCTGTCCAGCCTGCGCCAGCAGATTCCCTTCGGCATGGACCGCGAGCCGGACGAGACGCTGAGCAGCCGCATCGACATCGCCCAGTTCGGCCAGGCGCTGTTGAACCTGCTGAAGAACGCACACGAAGCCTGCGCCGAAGCGGAGCCGCCCAACGACGACGTGCAGGTGCAGCTGACGCGGCTGCCGCAGTGGCTGCGCCTGGACGTACTGGACAGGGGCAAGGGCATGAACGAGCAGGTGCTTCAGAACGCGCTGATGCCGTTCTATTCAACCAAGCGCAACGGCACCGGCCTGGGTCTGGCGCTGACCCGCGAGATCGTCGAGGCACACGGCGGCCGGGTTTCCCTGCAGAACCGCGGTGATGGCGGCTTGTGCGTGTCGATTCTGCTGCCGGTGGGTTGACCGGTTGGCCGCATCCACGCATGGCGTGGATCTACTGCAACGCCGCCAACCGTCCACCAAGGTAGCGCCGGGCCATGCCCGGCGGCCTCTCCTCAGCCCTTCTTCACCGGCCGCTTCCAGCCGTCGATCGTTTCCTGCCGCGCACGGGCCAAGGTCAGCTTGCCGTCCGGCGCATCGCGGGTGATGACCGAGCCCGCCGCGATGGTCGCGCCTTCGCCGATCGTCACCGGCGCCACCAGCGCACTGTTGGAACCGATGAAGGCCTTGTCGCCGATGGTCGTGGTCGACTTGTTCACCCCGTCGTAGTTGCAGGTGATGGTGCCGGCGCCGATGTTGACCTTGCTGCCGATCACTGCATCGCCCAGGTAGGTCAGGTGGTTGGCCTTGCTGCCCACGCCCAGGGTGACCTTCTTGGTTTCCACGAAGTTGCCCACGTGCACGCCGTCGGCCAGCACGGTGCCCGGGCGCAGGCGCGCGAACGGGCCGATCTGCGCGGCGCCCTCGGTCACCACGCCTTCCAGGTCACAGTGCGCGCGCACTTCGGTACCCGGTCCCAGGCGCACATCCTTCAAGCGGGTGAACGGCCCCACGGTCACGCCGTCGGCCAGCTCCACCCTGCCTTCCAGGATCACATTGACATCGATCAGCACGTCGCTGCCAACCGTGACCTCGCCGCGGATATCCAGTCGCGCCGGATCGAGCGCGCGCGCGCCCTGCGCGCACAGGGCACGCACCGCGCGGCGCTGCCATGCACGCTCCAGCTGCGACAACTGCCAGGGATCATTCGCGCCCTCGGCTTCCTGCGCGTCGGACACCAGGGCCATCTCTGCCGGGGTGTACTCGTGCGCGGCAAAGGCAAACACATCGGTCAGGTAGTACTCGCCCTGTGCGTTGCTGTTGGAGAGCTGCGACAGCCAGCGGCGCAGCGCGGTCGATTCGGCGGCAATGATGCCGGTATTGATGGTGCGCACCCGCAACTGGTCGTCGTTGGCGTCCTTCTGCTCGACGATCGAACCGACCCGGCCTTCGGCATCGCGCAGCACGCGGCCATAGCCGGTCGGGTCGTCGACCTCGGCCACCAGCACCGCAAGGCGGCCCGGCTGTGCCAGCAGGTGGCGCAGGGTGTCCGCGCGGATCAGCGGCACGTCGCCGTACAGCACCAGCACCTGCGCTGCATCCGGCACCTCCGGCATGGCCTGCGCCACTGCATGGCCGGTGCCCAGCTGCTGCGCCTGCTCGGCCCACAACAGATCGGCTTGGTCGGCAAAGCGCTGCCGCACGGCTTCACCGCCATGCCCGTACACCACATGGATGGCGGCGGGCTGCAGTTCGCGTGCCGCGGCGATCACATGGGCCAGCATCGGCTGGCCGGCAATAGGCTGCAGCACCTTCGGCAACACGGATTTCATGCGCTTGCCAGCGCCGGCGGCGAGGATGATGACGTGCAGGGCTTGAGTCATGGGGCAGCGGTCCGTGGTTCGTTGCCGGTGATTCTAGAGCGTCGGCCGTTAACATGGCGGCCTGCCCGCCTTGATTGCCGCCATGTGCCTGCTCCGCCAGGGAAGCGCCTACATCGTCATCGGCCTGCTGCAGCTGCTGCTGGACTGGCTGGTGTTTGTCGCCGTCACTGCGGCGGGCGTTCCGGTGGCCCCGGGCAACATCGCCGGGCGCGTGGCCGGCATGCTGCTGGGCTTCTGGTTGAACGGGCGGATCACCTTCGCCGATGCGCAGGGCCGGCAGCGTCTGGGCTGGCAGCGCTTCGCCCGCTTCCTGCCGGTGTGGCTGCTGCTGACCGTAGCCAGCACGCTGCTGGTGTCCGCCGCCCACCATGCGCTGGGCCTGCAGTACGCCTGGTTGGCCAAGCCATTGGTGGAAGCGGCGCTGGCCGCGGCGTCGTTCCTGCTGATGCGCTACGTGGTCTACCGCTGACGGCACAAACAAAAACGCCGGCACGAGGCCGGCGTTTCTGCGGGTGTGGCGCGAACCTCAGTGCTTGAGGGTCTTGCGCAGGCGCTCCAGCGCCTGCAGCTGTACCACGGCTTCAGCCAGCTTCTGCTGGGCTTCGGCCACTTCCATGGCTTCACCGCGGTTGGCCAGGATGCGCTCGGCTTCTTCCTTGGCCTTGCGGACCGAGGCTTCGTCAATGTCCTGCGCGCGGATCGCGGTGTCGGCCAGCACGGTCACCACCTGCGGCTGCACTTCCAGGATGCCGCCGGAAATGGCGAAATCCAGCTGCTCGCCGTTCGGCGTGGTCACCACGACCTTGCCCGGCTTCAGACGGGTGATCAGCGGTGCGTGCTTGGGCGCGATGCCCAGTTCGCCGAGCTCACCCGTAGCCACGACCAGAGTCGCTTCACCACGGAAGATTTCCTGCTCGGCGCTGACGATGTCGCAACGGATGGTGCTCATGATCAGGCCTTCTCAGCCATCTTCTTGGCCTTCTCGACCGCTTCTTCGATGCTGCCGACCATGTAGAACGCCTGCTCCGGCAGGTGGTCGTACTCGCCATCGACGATGGCCTTGAAGCCACGGATGGTGTCCTTCAGCGACACGTACTTGCCCGGCGAGCCGGTGAACACTTCGGCCACGTGGAACGGCTGGCTGAAGAAGCGCTCGATCTTGCGGGCGCGCGACACGGCCTGCTTGTCTTCTTCGGACAGTTCGTCCATGCCCAGGATGGCGATGATGTCCTTCAGTTCCTTGTACTTCTGCAGGGTCTGCTGGACGCGCTGGGCGGTGTCGTAATGCTCGTGGCCGATGACCAGCGGGTCCATCTGGCGGCTGGTGGAGTCCAGCGGATCGACGGCCGGGTAGATACCCAGCGAGGCGATCGAACGCGACAGGGTGACGGTCGAGTCCAGGTGGGCGAAGGTGGTCGCCGGCGACGGATCGGTCAAGTCATCCGCGGGAACGTAGACGGCCTGGATCGAGGTGATCGAACCGTTCTTGGTCGAGGTGATGCGTTCCTGCAGGACGCCCATTTCCTCGGCCAGGGTCGGCTGGTAACCCACGGCGGACGGCATACGACCCAGCAGTGCCGAGACTTCGGTACCGGCCAGGGTGTAGCGGTAGATGTTGTCGACGAACAGCAGGACGTCCTTGCCCTTGCCGTTTTCGTCCTTCTCGTCGCGGAAGTACTCGGCCATGGTCAGGCCAGTCAGGGCGACGCGCAGACGGTTGCCCGGCGGCTCGTTCATCTGGCCGTACACCATCGCCACCTTGTCGAGGACGTTGGAGTCCTTCATTTCGTGGTAGAAGTCGTTGCCCTCACGGGTACGCTCACCCACGCCGGCGAACACGGACAGACCGCTGTGCGCCTTGGCGATGTTGTTGATCAGTTCCATCATGTTGACGGTCTTGCCGACGCCGGCGCCGCCGAACAGGCCGACCTTGCCGCCCTTGGCGAACGGGCACATCAGGTCGATGACCTTGATGCCGGTTTCCAGCAGTTCGGTAGCCGGGGACTGGTCTTCGTACGACGGGGCCGCACGGTGGATTTCCCAGTTGTCGCTGGCGGCCACCGGGCCGGCTTCGTCGATCGGACGGCCCAGCACGTCCATGATGCGGCCCAGGGTGCCAGCGCCGACCGGCACCGAGATGCCGCGGTCGGTGTTGACGGCCACCAGGTTGCGCTTCAGGCCGTCGGTGGAACCGAGGGCGATGGTACGCACCACGCCGTCGCCCAGCTGCTGCTGGACTTCGAGGGTGATTTCGGTGTTTTCGACCTTCAGTGCGTCATACACCTTCGGCACCGACTCACGCGGGAATTCGACGTCGACGACCGCGCCGATGATCTGAACGATCTTGCCCTGACTCATTGCTGCATCCTCTAAATGTGTGCTTTGAACGAACGCGGTCAGACTGCTGCCGCGCCGCCGACGATTTCGGAGATTTCCTGGGTGATCGCTGCCTGGCGTGCCTTGTTGTAGACCAGCTGCAGCTCACCGATCAGCTTGTTGGCGTTGTCGCTCGCCGCCTTCATCGCGACCATGCGTGCAGCATGTTCGGAGGCGACGTTTTCCAGCAGTGCCTGGTACACCAGCGACTCGATGTAACGCGTCATCACGTGCTCGAGCACGGTCGCGGCATCGGGTTCGTACAGGTAGTCCCAGTCGTGGTGAGCGACCTGCTTCTCAGCCGGCGGCAGCGGCAGCAGCTGATCGAAGCTGGCCTTCTGCGTCATGGTGTTCACGAAGCGGTTGTAGACCAGGTACACGCGGTCGATCTTGCCTTCGGTGAAGGCGTCGAGCATGACCTTGATCACACCGATCAGCGATTCCAGCTTCGGCACGTCGCCGATGTGGGTCACGCTGCCGACCATGTTGACCTTCACGCGGCGGAAGAAGGTCGATGCCTTCTGGCCGATGGTCACCAGGTCCACTTCAGCACCCTTGTCCTGCCATGCCTTGGCTTCGCCCAGCATCTTGCGGAACAGGTTGTTGTTGAGGCCGCCAGCCAGGCCGCGATCGGAGGAGATCACGATGAACCCGACCCGCTTGACCTGCTCGCGCTCGACCAGGAACGGATGCTGGTAATCGGTGCTGGCCTGGGCCAGGTGGCCGATCACCTGCTTCATCGCCTGCGCGTACGGACGCGAGGTCTTCATCCGATCCTGCGCCTTGCGGATCTTGGAGGCCGAGACCATTTCCAGGGCGCGCGTCACCTTGCGGGTGTTCTGCACGCTCTTGATCTTGGTTTTGATTTCGCGTCCGCTTGCCATCTCTTGTTTCCCGTGGCGCGGGGCTGTTGCCCCGCGTTGTTCAACCGTTTGAGCGGGGCGAGCCCCGCTCTACGAGCGCTGGATTACCAGCTGCCGGTGGTCTTGAACTCGGCGATGCCCTTCTTGAAGGCACCTTCGATGTCGTTGTCCCAACCGCCGGTGGCGTTGACCTTGCCGATCAGCTCGCCCTGGGTGTTGGCGAAGTGGGCGTGCAGGCCCTCTTCGAAGGCCAGCAGCTTGTTGACCGGCACGTCGTCGAGGTAACCCTCGTTGACGGCGTAGATCGACAGTGCCTGGTTGGCGATCGACATCGGCGCGTACTGCTTCTGCTTCATCAGCTCGGTGACGCGCTGGCCACGCTCCAGCTGCTTGCGGGTCGCTTCGTCCAGGTCCGAGGCGAACTGCGCGAACGCAGCCAGTTCACGGTACTGGGCCAGCGAGATACGGATGCCGCCCGACAGCTTCTTGATGATCTTGGTTTGGGCCGAGCCACCGACGCGCGACACCGAGATACCGGCGTTCACGGCCGGGCGGATGCCGGCGTTGAACAGGTCGGTTTCCAGGAAGATCTGGCCGTCGGTGATCGAGATCACGTTGGTCGGAACGAAGGCGGACACGTCGCCAGCCTGGGTTTCGATGATCGGCAGCGCGGTCAGCGAACCGGTCTTGCCGGTGACCTTGCCTTCGGTGAACTTCTCGACGTACTCCTCGGACACGCGGGCAGCGCGCTCGAGCAGACGGGAGTGCAGGTAGAACACGTCACCCGGGTAGGCTTCGCGGCCCGGCGGGCGCTTCAGCAGCAGCGAGATCTGGCGGTAGGCCACGGCCTGCTTGGACAGGTCGTCGTACACGATCAGCGCGTCTTCGCCGCGGTCCATGAAGTACTCACCCATGGTGCAGCCCGAGTAGGCGCTGATGTACTGCATGGCAGCCGATTCGGAAGCGGTCGCGGCAACCACGACGGTGTGGGCCAGGGCGCCGTTCTCTTCCAGCTTGCGCACGATGTTGGCGATGGTCGAAGCCTTCTGGCCGATCGCAACGTACACGCACTTGATGCCGGTGCCCTTCTGGTTGATCACCGCATCGATGGCCATCGCGGTCTTGCCGGTCTGGCGGTCGCCGATGATCAGCTCGCGCTGGCCACGGCCGATCGGGATCATCGAGTCGACCGACTTGTAACCGGTCTGCACCGGCTGGTCGACCGACTTGCGCCAGATCACGCCCGGAGCAACGCGCTCCACCGGAGCGGTCAGGTCGGTGCCCAGCGGGCCCTTGCCGTCGATCGGCTCGCCCAGCGCGTTCACGACGCGGCCCAGCAGTTCCGGACCAACCGGCACTTCCAGGATGCGGCCGGTGGTCTTGGCGACGTCGCCTTCGCGCAGGTGCTCGTAGTCACCCAGGACCACGGCGCCGACCGAGTCGCGCTCCAGGTTCAGGGCCAGGGCGAAGGTGTTGTTCGGCAGTTCGATCATTTCGCCCTGCATCACGTCGGCCAGACCGAAGATGCGCACGATACCGTCGGACACGCTGGTCACGGTGCCTTCGTTGCGCGATTCCGCGGCCAGCTTGACCTTCTCGATGCGGTTCTTGATCAGTTCGCTGATTTCGGAGGGGTTGAGCGTGGTTGCCATCGTCAAGTCCTAGTGCCGGCAGCGGGGCCGGACGTTAAATGAATTCAGTTAGCGAGCGCGGTCTGCAGACGGGCCAGCTTGCCCTTCAGCGAACCATCGATGACCACGTCGCCGGCGTCGATGACGGCGCCGCCGATCAGCGAGGCATCGACCGCAGTGGTCACGTCGACCTCGCGGTTGAAGCGCTTGCGCAGCGCGACCTTGATCGCGTCCAGCTCACCGGCCGACAGTTCGGCCGCCGAGGTCACCGTGGCCTTGACCACGTGCTCGGCTTCGGCGCGCAGGGCGTCGAACATGCCAGCGATTTCCGGCAGCAGCGGCAGACGATGCGATTCGGCCAGCACGGCGAGGAAACGCGAGTAGGTCTCACCGTGGGTTTCCGGTGCCAGCAGTGCGACGGCTTCGTCGCGACCCAGCTCCGGGTTGGCGAGCAGGGCCGCCACGCGCGGGTCGGCGGCGACGTGGGCGGAGAACGCCAGGGCGTCCGACCACGGCGCGAACGTGCCTTCGTCACGCGCGGTCGCGAAGGCGGCGCGGGCGTACGGGCGGGCAAGCGTGAGGGCCTGGCTCATCCTTAGATCTCCGAGGCCAGCTCGTCGAGCAGCGCCTTGTGGGCGTTGGCGTCGATTTCGCGCTTGAGCAGCTTTTCGGCACCGGTCACGGCCAGCGCGGACACCTGCTTGCGCAGATCTTCACGGGCACGATTGGCGGCGGCGTCGATCTCAGCCTGGGCCAGTTCCTTCTGACGGGTGGCTTCGGTGATCGCTTCGTTACGGGCAGCATCAACGATCTGGTTGGCGCGCGCGTGGGCCTGGTCGATGATCTCGTTGGCCTTGGTGCGTGCTTCTTTCAGCGCTTCGTTGACCTTCTCCTGCGCCTGGGCCAGATCTTTCTGGCTGCGGTCGGCAGCAGCGAGGCCTTCAGCGATCTTCTGCTGGCGCTCTTCGATCGCGTTCATCAGCGGCGGCCAGATCTTGGTCGCGATGATCCAGATCAGACCAGCGAAGGCGAGCGCCTGCGCAAGAAGGGTGAAATTGATATTCATGGTTAGCTCGATCGCTGGTTTCGGGGTGGATGCGCCGCCGAAGCAGCGCATCCGGCCTTCATCCGAAACCGGGTGCATCAGCACCCGGTCGTCTCAAACCGCTGTATCAGCCGGCCAGAGCCTTGGTGACGGCGCCAGCGAAGGCAGCCGACAGCGGGTTGGCGAAGGCCAGCAGCAGGCCGACGGCGACCGAGATGATGAACGCGGCGTCGATCAGGCCCGCGGTGATGAACATGCGGACCTGCAGGACCGGGATCAGTTCCGGCTGGCGGGCGGCCGACTCCAGGAACTTACCAGCCATGATGGCCAGACCCAGGCCAGCGCCCAGCGCGGCCAGGCCGATCATGATGCCGACGGCAAGGGCGGTGGAGCTCTGAATCTGCGCGAAGTTGGTCAGGACGGCGAAGTACATGGTTATCTCCAGGAACTAAGTTGCTAAGGGTGATGAAACGGATGAAGGTGAAACTGGTTGAAGCTTGGAACTTTAGTGAGCGTCTTCCGACAGGCTCAGGTACACGATCGACAGCATCATGAAGATGAAGGCCTGCAGCGGGATCACCAGCAGGTGGAACAGCATCCAGCCCAGACCGAATGCACCACCGGCAATGGCACCGAAGAAACCGGCACCACCCAGCACCCAGATCAGCAGGAACACGATTTCGCCGCCGAACATGTTGCCGAACAGTCGCATCGCCAGGGAGATCGGCTTGCTCAGCCACTCGACGATGTTGAGGATCAGGTTGAACGGCATCATCCACTTGCCGAACGGCGCCGTCAGGAATTCCTTGATGAAGCCCAGCAGGCCCTTCGACTTCAGCGCGAAGAACAGCATCAGGAAGAACACGCTGAAGGCCATGCCCAGGGTGGCGTTGACGTCAGCGGTCGGCACCGGCTTCCAGTAGTGGACACCGGCCATTTCCAGCGGCTTGGCGATGAAATCGGCCGGGATCATCTTCAGCAGATTCATCAGCAGAATCCAGAAGAAGATGGTGATGGCGATCGGCGTGACCAGCTTGCTCTTGCCGTGGTAGGTGTCCTTGGCCTGGCGGTCAACGAACTCCAGGCAGATTTCCACGAAGGCCTGCCACTTGCCCGGCACGCCGGCGGTAGCCTTGCGGGTACCCATCCAGAACGCGACCACGATCACCAGGCCCATCAGGACGGCGGTGAGGAAGGTATCGACGTGGATGTGCCAGAACATCCCTTCGCCGTTGCCGACCGGTGCGGTCAGGTTCTGCAGGTGATGCTGGATGTAGCTGGTAGGGGTTAGAGCCTCGCCCGCCATGTGTCCGGAACCTTAGTTAATTGAATTCTGTCAACGCCTGGCCAGAGCCAGGACCTGGAACATCAAACCGACGGCGATACCGGCCAACAGCGCCAGTGCAGGCAGCTTGAAGACCAGGAAACCCGCCAGCAGGACGCCGAAAACGACTGCCCACTTCGCAACGACCGCAATGATCAGACGCGCCATCGCCGAACCTGCTGCAACTGCGCCCCCGCTCAGCGCCATCCGTGCCGCGACCCAGCCCCCGGCCGAGACCGCCACGCCGGACAGCAGCGCACCCAGTGCGGCCTTCTGCCCCGCCAGCAGCAGGAATGCCAGGGCCAGGACAGCCACTGCGACCAGCGGATAGACCGCGGCGCGCAGCATCAGTCGCCGACCCGCTTCAACGGAGTTCAGCACAGGATGTCCCACATGGTTCTTGTGAAGGGCGGAGGCCGTTACAACGTGTGTGCCTCATCGAGCCGCCAAATTATAGCAATGGGACAATTTGTGAGACAACCGCTGCCTGTTCATCCACGGAGCCGCAAGTTGCCGAATCGGCAGGATTTTTACGGCCCGCAGGGGGGACAATAGCGTCCGCGCCATGTTGCGACGCAGCGTATTCAACTTTGGTCGCAGGCCACGGAACTTTCCCATTCGCCGCCTGTCCTACCTTTCGACCTGCCCGCAGCAACCTCGTCGACGCTTCGCCCCGCAGGTCCCAGGATGGCCCCGTAGTCCGCTCCGGGGCCATCTTCTTTGCAGCGTCATGACGGCGCTGAACCGTCTACACGGCGTGGACCATACGTTCACGTAGGGTGGACGCTCACGTCCGGCACAGTGGCCTTCATTCCGAATTAACCACTGCAAGGACTCTGCGATGCGCTCCGTACCCACCCTGCTCGCCCTCTCGCTGCTCGCCGCCGGCGCCTCGTTCGCCACTGCCGCCCATGCTGCCGAGGGCGATCCGCGCTTCACGCTGCGCGTGGGTGCCATGAACATCGAGAACGACAACACCATCCGCGGCAACACCACCGTTGCCGGCCAGGATGTCAACGTCAGCGAAGACTTCAAGATGGGCGGCAAGGAATGGGAGCCGCGTATCGACGGCGTGTTCCGCTTCAGCGACCGTCAGCGCCTGATCTTCGACTACTTCAAGTGGGACAAGGACCGCCGCGAAACCCTGGATGATGGCATCGCCTTCGGCCAGATCAACGTGCCGGAAGGCAGCTTCGTCAAGGCCGAGTTGAAGTACCAGGTCGCCAGCCTGGTGTACGACTACTCGGTGGTGGATACCGAAAAGTTCGACATGGGCCTGCAGCTTGGCGCCGAGTGGGCGAAAGTCAGCGCCAAGGGCTTTGCCGACCTCGGCAATGTGTACAGCGGCCGCTTCCTGGACGAGAGCGAGAGCGGCGTGGCCCCGGTGGTCGGCGCCCGCCTCAGCTTCACCCCGGCAGACCGCTGGCTGATCAACATCCAGGGCCAGTACCTGAACACCAAGTGGGGCAGCTTCGACGACTACGACGGCGACCTGAGCCGCGCCAACGCCATCGTCGAATACCGCTTCACCGAGACCTTCGGCGTATTCGCCGGCTATGACTGGTTCAAGCTGGACGTGGACCAGAAGGGCAGCGACGGCGTGATCGGCCTGAAGCAGGAATTCAAGGGCCCGGTGGCCGGCATCAGCATGACCTTCTGATCGAGCGTCACACGATCTCTCCAACGCGGCGCCCGGGCAACCGGCGCCGCGTTTTTCTTTGCCTGGGCAGTAAAGTCGACCGTTGGTCGACCATCGCGCGCAGCGCGGGCAACAAAAAACCCGGCTTTCGCCGGGTTTTTCGTATGGAGCGCGAGGGAGCGTTACTTCTTCTTCGGCATGTACAGATCAGTGATCGTGCCGTCGTAGATTTCCGAGGCCATCGCCACCGATTCGCTCAGCGTCGGGTGCGCATGGATGGTGTGGCCGATGTCTTCGGCTTCAGCACCCATCTCGATGGCCAGGCCGATCTCGGCCAGCAGATCACCGGCGTGCACGCCGACGATGGCACCACCGATGATGCGGTGGGTCTCTTCGTCGAAGATCAGCTTGGTGAAGCCTTCGGTACGGCCGATGCCGATCGCGCGGCCGCTGGCGGCCCACGGGAACTTGGCCACGCCGACCTTCAGGCCCTTGGCCTTGGCTTCGGTCTCGGTGACGCCAACCCAGGCGATTTCCGGGTTGGTGTAGGCCACCGACGGAATCACGCGGGCGACCCATTCCTTCTTGTGGCCGGCAGCCACTTCGGCAGCCAGCTTGCCTTCGTGCGTGGCCTTGTGGGCCAGCATCGGGTTACCGACGATGTCGCCGATGGCGAAGATGTGCGGCACGTTGGTGCGCATCTGGCGGTCGACCGGGATGAAGCCGCGGTCGGTGACCTGCACGCCCGCCTTATCGGCATCGATCTTCCTGCCGTTCGGCGAGCGGCCCACGGCCACCAGCACGCGGTCGAAGGTGCCCTGCGCCAGGGCCGGCGTCTGGCCTTCCTCGGCAGCTTCGAAGGTCACGATGATGCCCTTGGCATCGGCGGTGACGCCCGAAGCCTTGGTCTTCAGGTGGACGTCGATGCCCTGCTTCTTCAGGCGGTCGGCCAGCGGCTTGACCAGGTCCTTGTCGGCGCCCGGCATCAGCTGGTCCATGAACTCGACCACGGTGACCTTGCTGCCCAGCGCGCCATACACGGTGGCCATTTCCAGGCCGATGATGCCGCCGCCGACGACCAGCAGCGAGCCCGGCACTTCGGCCAGCTCCAGCGCGTCGGTGGAATCCATCACGCGCTTGTCGTCCCACGGGAAGTTCGGCAGCTTCACCGCCTGCGAACCGGCGGCGATGATGCACTTCTGGAAGCGCAGCAGCTGGGTGCTGCCGTCAGCGGCGGTGATTTCCAGTTCGTTGGCCGAAACAAACTTGCCGACGCCCTGCACGCTGCGGACCTTGCGCTGCTTGGCCATGCCGGCCAGGCCCTTGGTCAGCTGGCTGACGACCTTTTCCTTGTACTGGCGCAGCTTGTCCAGGGTGATGGTCGGCTTGCCGAATTCGACGCCGAAATCACCTGCATGGGCCACTTCGTCGATGACCGCTGCGGCGTGCAGCAGGGCCTTGGACGGAATGCAGCCCACGTTGAGGCAGACGCCGCCGAGGCTGGCGTAACGCTCGACCAGCACGGTGTCCAGGCCGACGTCGGCGGCGCGGAAGGCGGCGGTGTAGCCGCCCGGGCCCGAGCCCAGCACGACCATTTCGCATTCGATGTCGGCCGGCTTGCCGCTGGACAGCGCCGGCTTCGGTGCCGCCGGCTCGGCCGGGGCGCGGTGCGACGGGGTCACCGGCGGCTTGCTGGCCGGGGCGGCTGCCGCCGGGGCCGGCGCAGCGGCCTTGGCCGGGGCTTCGGCGGCACCTTCAGCGTCCAGCACCACGACCACGGCGCCTTCGGAGAGGGTGTCACCCAGCTTGACCTTGATTTCCTTGACCACGCCGGCGGCCGAGGACGGCACTTCCAGGGTGGCCTTGTCCGACTCCAGGGTCACGAGGCCCTGGTCCTTCTTCACCGTGTCGCCGACGGCGACCAACACTTCGATCACCGGCACATCGCTGTAATCGCCGATGTCGGGAACCTTGACTTCAATCGTGGCCATGGTGGTTTTCCTCGTGCCCGGCCGGCGTGGCCGGCGGGCTGTCACTGCATCTGTTCACGCGGCCGCGCCAGGGGCAGCGGCCGCACGGTGGGGGCGAAGCGGTGCCTTACAGCAGCACGCGGCGCATGTCGGCCAGTACCTGCGACAGGTACGTGGTGAAGCGTGCGGCCAGGGCGCCATCGATGACGCGGTGGTCGTAGCTCAGCGACAGCGGCAGCATCAGCTTCGGCGCGAATTCCTTGCCGTTCCAGACCGGCTGGATGGCCGACTTGGAGACGCCGAGGATGGCCACTTCCGGTGCATTGACGATCGGGGTGAACGCGGTGCCACCGATGCCGCCCAGCGAGCTGATCGAGAAGCAGCCGCCGCTCATGTCGGCCGGGCCCAGCTTGCCGTCGCGTGCCTTCTTGGCCAGTTCGCCGGTTTCCTGCGCGATCTGCACCACGCCCTTCTTGTCCACGTCGCGGATGACCGGCACGACCAGGCCGTTCGGCGTATCGGCGGCGAAGCCGATGTGGAAATACTTCTTCAGGGTCAGGTTTTCACCGCTGGCATCGAGCGAGGCGTTGAATTCCGGGAACTTCTTCAGCGCCGCGGCGCTGGCCTTGATCAGGAAGGCGAGCATGGTCAGCTTGATGCCGGCCTTCTCGTTTTCCTTGTTCAGCGCCACGCGCAGGCCTTCCAGATCGGTGATGTCGGCCTGTTCGAACTGGGTGACGTGCGGGATCATCGCCCAGTTGCGGGCCAGATTCGCACCGGAAATCTTCTTGATGCGCGACAGCGGCTGCACTTCGGTCTCGCCGAACTTGCTGAAGTCGACCTTCGGCCACGGCAGCAGGTTCAGGCCACCACCGGCGGTGACGGCTGCACCCGCTGCGGCCGGCACGCCACCGCTGAGCGCGGCCTTGACGAACTTCTGCACGTCACCCTTGGTGATGCGGCCGCCCTTCTCGGTGCCGCTGATCTGCAGCAGGTCCACGCCCAGCTCGCGGGCGAACACGCGCACGGCCGGGGTGGCATAGGGCACCTTGGCCGGCAGCACGCCATCGGCGTTGAACTGCACCGGCGGGCTGGACGGGGCGCCGGCGGAGGCGATCTCGCGGGCGGCGAGCTTGTCCGGCTGCGCCGGAACGGCGACCGGCTCGACCTTGGTGGCGGTCTCGGCAGCGGCCGGGGCGGCGGCAGCGGCGGCCTTGCTCGGGGCCGGCGCG
>NZ_QETL01000023.1:0-43886 GCF_003105135.1 Stenotrophomonas sp. SPM
CGGCGGATCCATCAGCCCTGCAACAGCCAGCCGCGCATCGCCGCGCTCACTTCGTCCGGCTTCTCCATCGGGGCCAGGTGCCCGCAGTCGGGCACCACCACCAGCTGCGAATGCGGCACCAGCGCGTGCATTTCCTCGCTCACCGCCAGCGGCGTGATGCGGTCGTTCGCACCGCAGACGATCAGCAGCGGATCGCGGTACGCGGCCAGCACCTCGTGCCCATCGCGGCGTTCCAGCCCGCTCTGCCGCATGAATACTTCCGCACCCAAGCGTGCGGTCATGTCCCGCACGCGCTGCACCAGCACGTAGTCGTCCAGCCGCGACGCATCGATGTAGCTGCGCATCAACGCATCACCGAAACCGTGGAACTTGCCGGGCAGGCGAACGCTGGCGCGCTGGCTGCGGCGCTGCTCGGCGCGCTCGGGTGAATCGGCGTGGATCGAGGTGTCGACCAGCGCCAGCTGCAGCACGCGCTCGGGCGCGGTGCGCAGGATCTGCTGGGCGACGAAGCCGCCCAGCGAGAAACCGGCCAGAGCGAAGCGCTCGGGGGCCTGCGCCAGCACGTCGTCGGCCACCGCCTGCAGGGTCTCGCCACGGGTCTGGTCGCCCACGGTGCAGTCGGCGATGTCGGCCAGGTCGGCCAGCTGCGCGCGCCAGAGCTCGGCGTCGTTGAGCAGGCCGGGGAGCAGCAGCAAGGGAATGCGTTCGATCATGGCGGTATTGTCGCGCGGCGGGGTGGGTCCGGCCATGCCGTAACGGGCTGTTGGGCTGTAGAGTCGAGCCTGCTCGACTGCCACACGGCCAGTCGAGCATGGCTCGACTCTACAGAAGGCAGCAGCATGGCAGACCCCTATAACAGCGGCATCCCCTCCCCTCCGGCCCTGCGCTTCGAGGATTCCCTGGTCACCACCGCCTTCGAGCTGCCCGGCTACCGCGTGGCCCGCAACCTGGGCGTGGTGCGCGGCATCACCGTGCGCTCGCGCTCGATCGTCGGCAACTTCCTCGGCGGCCTCCAGACGATCTTCGGCGGCAACATCACCATCTACACCGAGCTGTGCGAACAGGCCCGCGAGGAAACCTACCGCGACGTGGTCAAGCACGCGCGGCAGCTGGGGGCGAACGCCATCATCGGCATGCGCTACGACGCCACCGATGTGATGACCGGGCTGACCGAAGTGCTGTGCTATGGCACGGCGGTGGTGGTGGAGCCGCTGCGCTGAATCCGACGTTCCGCCGGGCATGGCCCGGCGCTACCGAGGTGGTGACGGTCACGCCACCGGCGGGGGTGCAGGCACTTCGACCTGCTGCACCGGCAGGGTCACCATCATCACCGTCGGGTCGTCCGGATCCAGCCGGGTCTTGAAGCCCAGGCTCTGGCACATCGCCAGCATGGTGCTGTTCTCACGCAGCACCTGACCTTCCACCACGTCCAGCCCCAGCCACTTGGCGTACTCGATCATGATCGCCATCAGGCGCCAGCCGATGCCGTGGCCCTTCAGGTCGGAGCGGATGAGGATGCCGTACTCGCCGCGATGGTAGTCGGCGTCGGCATGCAGGCGCACCGCACCGAGCATGTCGCCGTTGCGCGGGTCGATCGCCACCAGCGCGATCGAGCGCGCGTAGTCGAGCTGGGTCAGCCGCGCGATGAACTCGTGGCTGAAGTGCTTCACCGACTGGAAGAAACGCAGGCGCAGGTCTTCATCGCTGACGCGGGCGAAGAACGCGCGGAACAGCGCATCGTCCTCCGGCCGCACCGGGCGCACGAAGGCGCGGCCGCCATCGGACAGCTCGAGGGTGCGCTCCCACTCCTTCGGGTACGGGAACACCGAGAAGCGCGGATGGCCGCGGCCCTTGTGCAGGATGCGCGACGGCGCGATGGCCACGCGTGCGTCGAGGGCGAGGATGCCTTTGCCGTCCACCAGCAGCGGGTTGATGTCCAGCGTGCGCACCTCGGGAATGTCGGCCGCCAGCTGCGCCAGCTTCACCAGCGCCAGCGCCAGCGCGCGCTCATCGGCGGCCGGCACATCACCGTAGGCCTTGAGGATGCGCGAGGCACGGGTCTGGCCGATCAGTTCGTGGGCCAGGCGCAGATCCAGCGGCGGCAGCGCCAGCGCCTTGTCGTTGATCACTTCCACCGCGGTGCCGCCGCGGCCGACCACGATGACCGGGCCGAACGTGGCGTCATCGGCGATGCCGACGATGATCTCGCGCGCCTTCGGGCGGATGATGGTCGGCTGCACCAGCAGGCCGTCGATGCGCGCATCCGGGCGTAGCTGGCGGGCGCGTTCGAGGATGGCGTTGGCCGCGCTCTGCACCGCCGGCAGCGTCGCCAGGTTCAGGCGCACGCCGTCCACTTCGGATTTGTGCGGGATGTCCGGCGACAGGATCTTCAGCGCGACCGTGGCACCGCGCTCCAGCAGCGGCTGCGCCAGGTCCATCGCTTCGTGTGCATCACGCGCATGCATCACCGGCGCCGACGGAATGCCGTAGGCCTTGAGCAGATCGTGGGTGGCCAGCGGGTCCAACCACTGCTGGCCATTGGCCAGTGCGGCGTCGACCAGCGCACGCGCACGGGCGGTATCCACGCTGAAATCCTGCGGCAGGCTGGGCGGCGTTTCCATCAGCGCGTTCTGCGCTTCGCGGTAACGCACCAGATGCTGGAAGCCGCGCACGGCTTCGGCCTCGGTCGGATAGGTCGGCACCCGCGCGGCGTTGAGCGTGGCGGTGGCCTGGTCATCGTTGCCCAGCCAGACCGCGAACACCGGCTTGTCGCGGTGGTGGCGCGGGCGCAGGCCCAGCGTGCGGGTCAGGGCCTGCGCGGCATCGGCCGATGAGGTGAACGCGGTGGGCACGTTGACCACCATCACCGCATCGTTCTCGTTGTCGGCCAGCAGCGCCTCGATGGCAGCTGCGTAGCGATCACCATCGGCGTCGACCACGATGTCGACCGGGTTGCTGCGCGACCAGCCCTGCGGCAGCACCTTGTCCAGCGTTTCCACCGTGCTGTCGGACAGCTGCGCCAGGGTGCCGCGCAGCGCCACCAGCTGGTCCACCGCCAGGCGGCCGACGCCACCTCCGTTGCTGAGCACGGCCAGGCGGCGGCCGGGGAAGGTGCCCAAGCGGCCCAACGTCTCCGCTGCGGTGAACAGCTCGTCCAGTGCATTCACGCGCAGCAGGCCAGCACGGTTGAAGGCGGCGCCGTAGACATCATCGGCGCGGGCCAGCGCCTGCACGTGGGTGTCGGCGCTGCCGGGCTGCACGCGCTCGGCGCGGCCGGATTTGACCACTACCACGGGCTTGGCGCGCGCGGCGGCACGCGCGGCCGACATGAACTTGCGCGCGTCCTTGATGTGTTCGACGTAGAGCAGGATGGCGCGGGTGCGGTAGTCGGTGGCGAAGTAATCGAGCAGGTCACCGAAGTCGACGTCCATGGTGTCGCCCAGCGAAACCACGGCGGAAAAACCCACCGAACGTGCCACGCCCCACTCTACCAGCGCGGCGGCAATCGCCGAGGATTCGGAGACCAGCGCGAGGTCACCGGCCTGTGGAAAGTGTGCGGCGATGCTGGCATTGAGCCGCGCATGCGGCGCGATGACGCCCAGGCAGTGTGGGCCGAGGATGCGCAGGCCGTGCTTGCGCGCCACCGTTTCCACCTGTTCGGACAGCGACCCCGGGCCTTCGCCGAGGTGCGCGGTGAGGATGATCGCCGCCTGCACGCCGCGCTCGGCGGCGGTACGCACCACTTGCGGCACGATCGCTGCGGGGGCGGTGATGACCACCAGGTCGGGGACCCAGTCGAGATCCTTCAGTCGCTTGACCGTGCGGATGCCATCGATCTCGGCGTGGCGCGGGTTGATCCACGCCACCTTGCCGGGAAAGCCGGTGCCACGCAGGTTGCGCATCACCGCACGGCCGGCGGAGCGCTCACGCGGGCTGCCGCCGATCACCGCGACCGACTGAGGACGGAACACGGACTGCAGGTGGTAGGTACTCATGCGCCTACGGTACCCAAATTCCGTGGCGATGGGGTTGAGGACGGGGTCGGATCCCTTTCCGCAGGAAAGGGCTCTGACCCCTGCATGACCCCCGCATGACCCTTGCGTGCCCACCAAGGTGGGCACCTAGCAGACCACGGGGATCCGATCCCAGGCCACACGTTTTTGTTACAGCAGGGTGCCGTGCAGGATGAGGGCGGCGATGCTGAAGTAGATCACCAGGCCGGTCACGTCCACGAGGGTGGCCACGAACGGGGCCGAGGCGCTGGCCGGGTCGAAGCCCAGGCGCTTGAGGATGAAGGGCAGCATCGAGCCGGACAGCGAGCCGAACGTGACGATGCCCACCAGGGCCGCGCCGATGGTGATGGCCAGCAGGATCCAGTGCTCGCCGTAGTCGTGCAGGCCACCCAGCTGCCAGATGACGATGCGCACGATGGCCAGGCAGCCGAGGATGGCGCCCAGCACCATGCCGGTCGGCACTTCGCGCAGCGCCACCTTCCACCAGTCGCTCAACCGCAGCTCGCGCAGGGCCAGGCTGCGGATCAGCAGCGAGGTGGCCTGAGAACCGGAGTTGCCGCCAGAACTCATGATGAGCGGAATGAACAGGGTCAGCACCACCGCGCGCGCCAGTTCGTCCTCGTAGTGCTGCATCGCGCTGGCGGTGAGCATCTCGCCGAGGAACAGCACGCTCAGCCAGCCGGCGCGCTTGCGCAGCATCTCGAAGAATCCGATCTGCATGTACGGCTTGTCCAGCGCTTCCATGCCGCCGAACTTGTGCGCGTCCTCGGTCGATTCCTCGATGAGCGCATCGAGCACGTCGTCGACGGTGACGATGCCCAGCAGGTGCTGCTGCGCGTCCACCACCGGAATGGCCAGCAGGTCGTGGCGGCGGATCAGCCGCGCCACTTCTTCCTGGTCCAGCAGGGCATCGACGGTGACCGGCGGATTGACCTGGGCCACGTCGAGGATCGATTCCTCCGGCAGGCCGGTGATCAGCCGGCGCATGGTCACCACCTGCTGCAGCTGCTGGCTGGCCGGATCGAGCACGTAGATCGCGTACACGGTCTCGCGGGTGCGCTCGACCTGGCGGATGTGCTGCAGGGTCTGGGCCACCGTCCACGTGGCGGGCACGGCGACGAACTCGGTGGTCATCAGCGCGCCGGCGGTGTTTGCCGGGTAGCTCAGCAGCGTCTGGATGGCCTGGCGGGCATCGCTGCCCAGCAGCGGGATCAGCCGCGCGCGTTCTTCCTCGTCCAGCTCGTGGACGATGTCGGTGGCGCGGTCATCGGCCATCAACCCCAGCAGCGCGGCGGCGCGGGCGGGCGGCAGCGCGGCCACCAGCTCGCCACTGCGGTGCAGTTCGGGCGCTTCGAGCATCTTCACCGCGCGCGGCAGCGACAGCGCGGCCAGCGTTTCGGCGGCGCGTTCCAGGTCGAGCGTGTTGAGGAATTCCACCGCATCGGCGGTGTTGTAGTTGGCCAGGGGTGCGGCGAGGGCAGCGGCGTCGGCCACCGGGCGCAGCAGTTGCTTCTGGTTCATGGGCTTGCCTTGTGGGGATGCGACCTCGCGCAACGCCAACGCAGGCAAACCGACCCGATATCAGGCGGTAGCCATCGCTGGCGTCGAACGAGGTCGACTTCTACTGTCGCTGGACATGGGTTGGGGACTCCGGATGGGTGTACTGCCTGACACGCTCGACAACGGCGGGAGTGGCAGCGGCGGGCAGTCTGGACCTGCCGACACGCCCGGTCAACCCTGGCTTGGGCGGGTAGTCAGGTGTCACTGGGGTCAGAGCCCTTTGCGGCGCGAAGGGATCTGACCCGGCCTTCCGTGGCCGTTGTCGTCCGTGCACAGGCGGGCGCGCATAATGACGGGGTGGCCTGCACGGCCGCGCTCCCCCCGCCGAACCCACGCAGCACAGGCCTCCGCGATGACCAGGAATTCCCATGCATAGCGGTGGTCTGGAACTGGCGCTGGTGCTGCTGCTGGCCGCGGTGATCGCGGTGCCGGTGTTCAAGAAGTTCGGCTTCGGCGCGGTGCTGGGCTACCTCGCCGCTGGCGTGGTGCTGGGTCCGGACGGGCTGGGCTTCGTGCAGGATGCCGACCGTATCCTCGGCGCGGCCGAGATCGGCGTGGTGATGCTGCTGTTCGTCATCGGTCTGGAACTGTCGCCCGCCCGCCTGAAGGTGATGCGGCGCTCGGTGTTCGGCGCGGGTGCGGCGCAGGTGGCGTTGTCCGGCCTGCTGCTGGGTGGCCTGCTGCTGCTCGACCATTTTCAGTGGAAGAGTGCGCTGGTGGTCGGCATCGCGCTGGCCCTGTCCTCCACCGCGGTGGGCCTGCAGCTGCTGTCCGAGCATAAGGCGATCAACAGCGACCACGGCCGGCTGGGCTTTGCCATCCTGCTGTTCCAGGACCTGATCGCGATCCCCCTGCTGGCCGCCATCCCGCTGCTGGGCGGGGCGAAGAACGAGACGCTGCGCTGGGAAGACGCGGCCGTGGCGCTGGGTGCGTTGGCGGTGGTGATCCTGTGCGGGCGCCCGGTACTGCGCAAGGTGTTCGGCATCATCGCCCGTACCCGCAGCCCGGAAGTGTTCACCGCCACCGCGCTGCTGGTGGTGCTGGGCACTGCGTGGTTCATGCAGGAGGCCGGCCTCAGCCCCAGCCTGGGCGCGTTCCTGGCCGGCGTGCTGTTGTCCGACTCGGAATTCCGCCACGAACTGGAAGCGCAGATCGAGCCGTTCAAGGGCCTGCTGCTGGGCCTGTTCTTCATCGCCGTGGGCATGGGCATCGACCTCGACCGCATCACCGCCGAGCCGTGGCTGATCGCCACCGGCGTGGCCGCGTTGCTGGTGGTGAAGTTCAGCCTGCTGTACCTGATCGGCCGCATCGCCAAGCTGGGGTCGCGGCAGTCGCTGCTGCTGGGCAGCGTGCTGTGGCTGGGCGGCGAGTTCGCCTTCGTGGTGTTCAATGAAGCACAGCGCGCGCACCTGCTGGGCGACGCCAACCATGACCGGCTGGTGGCCATCGTCGGCCTGTCGATGGCGATCACGCCGCTGCTGATGCTGGTGCTGCTGAAGCTGCTGGGCCGGGAAAAGCCGGCGCCGCGCGATGCCGCACCGGCCGACAAAGTGGCGCCGGACAACCAGCCCAAGGTGCTGATCGCCGGCATGGGCCGCTTCGGCCAAGTGATCGCGCGCCTGCTGACCGCGCAGAAGGTGCCGTTCGTGGCACTGGAGGCGAACCCGGACACCGTGGCCGACCTGCGCCGCTTCGGCAACCAGCTCTACTACGGCGACCCGACCCGGCCGGAGATGCTGCGCGCTGCGGGCGGCGAGCATATCGACGTGTTCGTGATCACCGTGGACGACCCGGAAACCAACCTGCGCGCGGTGCGCATGGTGCGCCGCCTGTACCCGGATGCGAAGGTGCTGGCACGTGCGCGCAACCGCCAGCACGCGTGGCGGTTGATGGACATGTCGGCCGAGCCGTTCCGCGAAGTGTTCGGCACCAGCCTCGAAATGAGCGGGCGCGTGCTGACCGCGCTGGGCGTGGCGGCGGACGTGGCGCAGCGCCACGTGCAGCGCTTCCGCGAGCATGACGAACAGCTGCTGCGCGACCAGTACCTGGTCTACGACGACGAAGCTGCGGTGATCCAGACTTCGCGCGATGCGCGCAACGACCTGATGCATCTGTTCGAGGCCGACGCGGAAAGCGACGAGAAGTAGGCGTGCCGACCAACGGTCGGCATCCACCTTCAGGCCGCCGGGCATGGCCCGGCGCTACCGGACATCGCCACCCGCAGGGATAGCGCCGGGCCATGCCCGGCGGCTCTCAACCGTTGTCGCGCAGGAACCGGGCCATCGAGGATACGCCGGGCACGCGCGGTTCGAATTCGCCGGCCACGTCGATGAAGCCGCGCATGACCGCGATCTCGCGCGGGCTGCGGTTGAGGCTGTCGCGTACTTCCGGATCGGCACCGGCGCGCAGCAGGCGCTGCACCAGCAGCGGCAGCCCGTGCAGGGCGGCCAGGTGCAGCGGGCCGAAGCCGCGCGGGTCACGCACGTCCAGGCTCACGTCCTCATCCAGCAGGCGCTCTACTGCAGCCATCACCACCTGCTCGTCGCAGGCGGTGCCTGGCTCGGCGCGTGCACCCAGCAGCAGCAGCAACGGCGTGACCGAACCGGCTGCGGCCAGGTCGGGCTCGGCGCCGGCCAGCAGCAGCGTATCCAGCAGGGCCAGCAGGCGCGAACGATCACGGGCGCTGAAGCCATACAGCGCCGCGCAGTGCAGCGGGCCCAGCTGCTGCGCATCGCCGGCATGCACGTCGGCACCGGCAGTGAGCAGGCGAGCGGCAATGTCCGGCAGGCCCAGCGCCGAGGCCAGCATCAGCACGGTCACGCCGCCCGGCAGGCGGTGTTCCAGCTGGGCACCGGCATCGAGCAGGGCCGAGACAATATCCACCTGGCGCATGCTGACCGCCGCCGACAGCGGGGTCGCGCCACTGGCGGCGCCATGCTGCGGATCGGCGCCACGCGCCAGCAGCAGGTCGACCACCGCCAGGTGGCCACCACCGGCCGCACGCAGCAGCGCGGTGCAGCCCTGCGCATCGACGGCGTCGATGGCAAAGCCGAGGTCGTTCAAGCGGCGCACGGCATCGACATCGCCGGCCATGGCCGCAGCCGGCAGGTCGCTTTCGCGCAGGGTGCGGCGCGGCAGCGGCCACACCCGCCAATCGAGCCAGTCGGCCAGGTCGCGGCGGCCGATCGACAGCGCCACGCCCAGCGGGGTCTGGCCATCGGCAGCACGCGCTTCCGGCGATGCACCGTGCTGCACCAGCAGCTTAAGCGCGCCTTCGCGGGCCAGCGCGGTGGCCAGGTGCAGGGCGGTCATGCCGTGGCTGTCGCGGGCTTCGCGATCGACACCAGCATTGAGCAGGGCCTGCTGCAGGCGCAGCCAGCCCAGGCGCACCGCCAGCGACAGCGGCGGATCACCGGCCGGCGAAGCGGCGAATGGATCGGCGCCGCGTTCAAGCAGTTCCAGCGCCAGCTGTTCCAGGCCGCGCGCGGCCTGGTCGTGCTGCGCGCAGGCGGCAAGGAAGCGCGCCAGGCCACCGCGGCCGGCCGGCGACAGGCCACGCTGCAGCATCACCTGCAACGCCGGCACCGCGTCGATGCCACGCGACAGCAGGGCGAACATGGGGGTATCGGCACAGGCATCGCGCACGTACGGGTCGGCGCCATGGCCCAGCAGCCAGTCGACCGCGCGCGGTTCCAGCGCCAGTTCCGGGTCCAGCAGCAGGCCGCCCAGCTCTTCCGGCTGGCACAGCTTGGCCAGCGCGGCCATGCCTTCGGTATTGCCGAAGCCCAGCGCTTCGCGCAGCAGGGTCAGCGGCGGACGGTCGGGCAGCAGGCCGCTGGCGCTTGCGGCTTCGCCGCGTTCGGCCAGGCCATCGCTGACCGCGGCCGGCAACGGATAGGACGGGTCCAGCAGGGCCACGATCGCCCAGCGCCCCGCTTCGGCGGCGTAGTCCACCGCACGACGGCCGAGCGGATCGCTGGCATCGGCGGCGATACCGAGATCGACGAGGCGCTTGACCAGCAGCGGCGACACATCCTCGGCCATGGCGGCCAGCAGCACGGCGTTGCGGCCTTCGCCATCGACCGCCACCAGGTCCGGCTTGTGCGGCAGCAGGTGTTCGATGACGGCGGCGCGACCGGCACGGGCCGCTTCCAGCCACGGCGTGCGGCCCAGCGCATCGCGCGCTTCGAGGTTGGCGCCAGCAGCCAGCAGTACGCCGATGATCTCGACATGGCCGGCCAGGGCGGCTTCGTGCAGTGCGCTGCGGCGCTGGCGGTCGCGCGCATCGGCGCGCGCCTTGTGCTTGAGCAGCAGCTGCACGCCGGCCGGATCGTCGTCCTCGGTCGCGGCAGCGGCCAGCAGCACCGGGGTGCCTTCGCTGGGTTCGCTGCGCGCACCGCGTTCGAGCAGGAAGCGGGCCAGGCGCCAGTTGCCGACCTGGCAGGCCACCGCCAGCGGCGACCAGCCTTCAGTGTTGAGCGCATCCACCTCGGCGGCGGCATCGCGCAGCAGCGCGGCCACGCCCGGGTCGGAACTGCGCGCGGCGTGATGCAGCGGGGTGTTGCCATCGCTGTCCATGGCGCGCGAATCGGCGCCGTTGGCCAGCAGGGTCATCACCGCTTCGGGGCGGCCATGCCAGCTGTCGCGGGTGGCGGCCAGCAGCGGGGTCATGCCACGGTGCGGGGCATTCACGTCAACGCCGCGACCGATCAGCTCGCGCAGCAGGCGCAGGTCGGGCAGCACGGCGGCTAGCACGGCCAAGCTGCGCTGGTCGCGCCAGTTCGGGTCCGGCAGCGCGTGCGGATCGGCACCGGCCTGCAGCAGCTGCAGCGCGCGGTCGATGCGACCGTGGCGCGCAGCTTCGTACAGCGCCGGGGTCAGTTCCTGCGGTGCCATCGCTTCCAGCGGCGTGCTTTCGGCGGCAGCGTTGAACAGGGCTTCGGCATCGCCGCTGGGCAGGTCCTGGGCGGTGCTGCGCAGGCTGACCATCGGTGCCGGTGCCACCCACTGAAGCAGCAGGTGCAGGACCGGCGACAGCACCAGCGTGGCCAGTGGGGCGGGCCAACCGGCGCCTTCCGGCAACAGGCCCGGCCAGGCCGGCAGCACGATCAGCGCGGCCAGTGCGACCACGATCGCCGCCACCAGCAGGCCACGCCAGGCGGTCAGGTCACGCCCGGCCAGGGCATGCCAATGCTGGGCGAGGCTGCCATCGAGGCGTTCGACATCGTTCCACAACGGCCAGGTGCGCCACGCGGCCAGCAGGCCGGCACTGACCAGCACGCTCAGGCCAAGCACGGCGGCCAGGCTGCCGCTGTCGCGCAGCGCCGCCAGCGGCCACGCCAGCAGCAGCGCCAGGCCTGCCGGGGCCGCGGCCCACAACACCGCCAGCGCCGGCAGCTCCTGCCGCGCGATCAGTTTCGGAGCCTGCAGCGTGCGGCTGCGCCGCCACCACGACACGCCCAGCGCGAACGCCGGCTGCGCCAGTGCGGCAAACACGGCACCGGGCAGCCCACCCACGACCGAGGCCAGCGCCAGGACAGCGCCGAGGACGAAGGCAATCGACAGTGCGCGTGGGCGCGACAGCTCAGTCATAGTGGCGCCGCATCATGCTGGTCACCGACGGCGGCACCTGCAGGTAGAAACCGCGCTCGGTCAGCTCGCTGCGGACCTTGTCCGGGTCGGCCTGGGCCAGACGTCGCTGCGCATCCAGGGTCACGTCGAGGACGAACGACAGCGCACCCAGCGAGGTGACCAGCGGCGCAGGCAGCGCGCTGAAATCATCACGACGGGCGAGATAGACGTAGGTGTCCGGCTTGAGTTGGCTTTTATAGACGTAGGCGTGCATGTCCGCGGGACGATAACCCGGGAAGAGCATTGATTGTGTCGGAAAGGCGACACCGGGGAAAGCCGTCGCGCGACGATGACGCCGCGATCAGCGGCGTTTCCCCGACGGGGTTCAGCAATGTGGCGATGGCGTTCACGTGGCATGCGGTTGGAAACCGGCCTTGGCCGCGCGAGCCTACCCGCCCCACTTTCTGAAGATGAGCGACGTATTGATACCGCCGAAGGCGAAGTTGTTGCTCATGACGTGGGTCGCCTGCAGCCGGCGCCCTGCCCCGGTGATGTGATCGAGCGCGGCGCAACGGGGGTCGGCATGCTCCAGATTGAGCGTGGGCGCAAACCAGCCCGCACGCATCATCTCGATCGTCACCCACGCCTCGAACGCGCCGCAGGCGCCCAGCATGTGGCCGACATAACTTTTCAGCGAGCTGACCGGCATGCGGCTGCCGAACACCTGGGCCGTTGCCTCCGCTTCAGCGATGTCACCCTGGTCGGTCGCGGTGCCGTGGGCATTGACGTAGTCGATGCGGTCGGCGCCCAGCCCGGCGTCCTCGAGCGCAAGGCGCATGGCGTGGGCCATCGTGCCTGCGCTGGGCTGGGTGACATGCTGCCCGTCGCTGTTGGTGCCGTAGCCGACGACCTCGGCAAGGATGGGGGCGCCGCGCGCCTGCGCATGTTCCAGGTCTTCCAGGATCAGCGTGCACGCCCCCTCGCCCAGCACCAGGCCATCGCGGCCGGCATCGAACGGGCGCGGGGTGGACTGCGGCGCATCGTTGCGTGTGCTGGTGGCATACAGGGTGTCGAACACTGCAGCGGCAGTCGCGTCCAGCTGCTCCGCACCGCCGGTCACCATCACCGTCTGCTTGCCGCTGCGGATCGCTTCATAGCCGGCACCCACGCCCTGGCTGCCCGACGTGCAGGCACTGGAGGTGGTGTAGACCCGGCCGCTCAGGCCGAAGAACACACCGATGTTGACCGGGGCGGTATGGCTCATCATCTTTAGGTAGGTCGTGGCACTGATGCCGGCCGTGCTGAAGTCGTGCAGCATGCGGCTGAAGTCACCCGTTGCTTCATGACTGCCCGACGATGAACCATAGGCGACCCCGGTGCGACCGCTGCGCAGTACTTCGTGCTGCAGCAGTCCTGAGGCGGCCAGCGCCAGCTCGGTGGCGCGTACCGACATCAGCGCGACCCGGCCCATCGACCGCGTGGTCTTGCGGTTGTAGTGGGCGGGCAGCTCGAATGCGTCTGCGGGCGCTGCCAGGCGTGTGTTGAGACCGTCGTAGACGTCCCACTCCGGCATGGTGCGCACCGCGTTGCGGCAGCTGCGCAGGTGCGCCTCGATGGTCGGCCAGTCATGGCCAAGCGGACTGATGGCGGCGGCGCCGGTGACCACCACGCGTCGATCGGCGGCCATCAGATCATGCCCCCGTTCACCGAGATCACCTGGCGGGTGATGTAGCCGGCCGGCTCGGACAGCAGGAACGCGACGGTGGCGGCCACTTCCTCCGGACGGCCGACACGGCCGGCGGGGATCAGCTTCAGCGCATGGTCGACCACTTCTTCGTTCAGCATGTCGGTCTCGATCAGGCCGGGGGCCACGCAGTTGACGGTGATCTGGCGGCTGGCCAGTTCCAGCGCCAGCGCCTTGGTGGCACCGATGATGCCGGCCTTGGCGGCACTGTAATTGACCTGGCCGCGGTTGCCGGCCACGCCGGACACCGAAGACAGGGTGACGATGCGGCCCGGCTTGCGCCGCCGCACCATCGGCATGATCAGCGGGTGCAGCACGTTGTAGAAGCCACCCAGGTTGGTGTGGATGACCTGGTCCCAGTCGTCCTCGGACAGCGCCGGGAAGGCGCCGTCGCGGGCGATGCCAGCGTTGCAGACCACGCCGTAGTAGGCACCATGCGCTTCCACGTCCGCGTCCAGTACCGCACGCGCGGCTGCCCGGTCGGCCACGTCGAAAACCAGCACGCGGGCCTGCTGGCCCAGTGCCTGGATCTCGGCCGCCACGGCCTGTGCTTCGTCCACGCGGCTGCGGCAGTGCACCGCTACGTCGAAGCCGTCGCGCGCGATGCGCAGCGCGATGGCCCGACCGATGCCCCGGCTGGCGCCGGTCACCAGCACGCTACGGTCTGCTGTCATGCTTTCCACTCTCCAGATATGCCTTTGCGTCGGTGGGCTCGAAGACCGATACGTTGGCGTTGGCCCATTCTTCATCGCCTGCCAGGATGCGACAGGCGAACATTCCCAGACCGTTGTCGCCGGTCAGTTCGCAGCGCGCCTGCACCCGCAGCCGCGTGCCGACCGGGAACCCGCTGCGGGCGGCGGTGTAGCGCCGAGTACCCAGCAGAAACCCCAGCTGCACCGGGGTGCCGGCCTGCCGCGCCCGGCAACCGGCCCATGCCGCGATGGCCTGCGCCATGTACTCGATGCCGATCCATGCCGGGATGGCGTTCCCTTCCACGAATACGCCGTCTGCCGGAACCACCAGTTCAGCCTCGACCGTGGTGTCGTCCCACCGGACGATGCGATCCAGCAGGCACATGTCGAAGCGGTGCGGCACCACATCCTCTACCGCAGGCATGGGTGCACTCACCGCCGTACCCCTTCCATCGCCAGTACAGCGTTGCTGCCGCCGAAGGCAAACGAATTGCTCAGCGCGCGGGCGGGCATGCGCCCGAGGTTGTCACCCGGCGCAACCAGCGAAAGTGCGGGCAGGGCTGGATCAGCCTCGCCATCCCACCAGTGCGGTGGCAGCTGCTGCGCCGGGTTTTCAGCCAGCACGATCCAGCACACAGCGGCCTCGATCGCACCAGAGGCGCCCAGCGTGTGGCCGGTCAACGGCTTGGTCGAACTGGCCGCTACGGTGGTGCCCAGGACCTGCGCGACAGCGAGGCTTTCCATCGCATCGTTGTGAGCGGTCGCGGTGCCGTGCAGGTTGACGTAGTCCACCTCACCTGCGCTCCAGCGCGCACGCTGCAGTGCCTGCCGCAGAGCGTCGATGGCGCCCCGGCCCGCCGGTTCCGGCGCGGACATGTGGTGGGCATCGGACGATTCGCCCCAGCCAGCGAGCCTGACCGGGCCTGCGTCGCGGCTGAGCACGAACAGCGCAGCGCCTTCACCGATGTTGATGCCGCACCGGTTGCGCGAAAACGGGTTGCAGCGCGTCGCTGAGACCGACTCCAGTGCGCTGAACCCGGCAACGGTGAAGCGGCAGAGTGAGTCGGCGCCACCGGCGATGACGGCGTCGGCGATGCCGGCACGCAGCAGGCGCGCTGCCGACGCCAGCGCCTTGGCGCTGGACGAGCAGGCCGTGGACAGGCTCCAGGCAGGACCACGGGCGCCGCTGCGTTCGCGCACGAAGTGCGCTGCGGTGCCCATCTCCTGTTGCGCGTACGCGAAGCCTGCCGGCCACGCACCTGTTTCGGCGTGGGCGCGCAGGGCATGTTCTGATTCACCGATGCCGGAGGTACTGGTGCCCAGCACGACGGCGACCCGGTGCGCGCCGTGCCGGGCAATGACGGCCTGTACCGTCGGCGCGATCTGGCCAAGCGCTACCTCCAGCAGTGCGTTGTTGCGCCCGCGCAGGGCCACCGGAAGGTCCTCCAGCGTCGACAGCGGCGTGCGCACTTCGCCCAATGCCAGGGTCTGCCCAGGCAGAAGCGTGTGGTTCTCGCTGAGCCCGCCGGGCGTCTGGGCAAACAGCGCTGCGGCCATTGCCGCCCGGCCCTCGCCAAGTGCGCACACCACACCCAGATCGTTGAGATAGATCTCATCGCTCATGGGGTCGGGCCGTCGGCGGTAATCGACTCGATGCGCAGGCTGTAGCCCTCAGCGCGGTTGTCCAGCTCCAGGCTGCCACCTTCCCTGCGCTGCAGCTGCAGCCAGACCTGGCCATCACGGGAGAGGCTGCGCAGATGGCCATCATCGGTGACCTGCCAGCCCGCCGGCAGTACGGCGGCGATGGCCTGGGTCGGCCACAGCGCGAACTGCAGATCGTCCAGCACGCGTTCGGCACGCACCTGCTGCGGCAGCCAAGGGGCGCGCTGCTGGCTCAGCTGGCGGCCGTCCCACTGCAGGCGCACGCCGGTCTGGCCCATCGCCTGCACGGCCAGCTGCACCTGCTGTGCATCCGCTTCCAGCAATGCCTCCAGATCGCGCTCATGACGGCCGAAGCGGAAATGCAGCTGCTGCTGCAGCGCCAGCGGTGTGGGCAGACTGGCCGGCGCCAGGCGCAGCGGCGGCAGTTCAACCAGGGCGCGCGGTACGCGGCCCGCACAGGCGGCCAGCAGCAAGCACAGCAGCACTGCACTCAGACGGATGGTCAGCCGCTGCACAGTTCCTCCAGGACCCGCATGCGGCGGCCATTGCCGTCGGCCACGTACGGGTTGTCAGTATCCCAGGCATAGCCTGCGAGGATGGAGCAGATCATGTTGCGGATGTCCGTCGGTTGCCGGGGGTGGAAGATGATCTTCTGGAAACCGCCCTGGTACCAGCTCTCGACGAAACGGCGGAAGGTCTTCACCCCCGCACGCAGCGGCACGGAGAAGTCTGCTTCCCAATCGACGGTTCCGCCGGCGTAGTGGCGGCGCAGGCACTCGCTGGCCAGCTGCGCCGACTTGAAGGCGATGGTCACGCCGGAAGAGAACACCGGGTCGAGGAATTCACCGGCATTGCCCAGCAGCGCATAACCCGGCCCCCACAGCGAGCGGACGTTGGCCGAATAACCGGTGATGCGGCGCACCGGCAGCACCGCCCATTCGGCATTGGCCAGCAGGTGGCTCAGATTGGGGTCCTCGCCGACGATGGCCTGCAGCTTCTCCAGATCGTCGCCCTCGTAGCGTTCGAAGAACGAGGGCTCGGCCACCACCCCCAGCGAGCAGCAGCCGTTGGAGAACGGGATGGTCCAGTACCAGACGTCGATGTGCTCGGGGTGAGTGGTGATGAGGATCTTGTTGCGGTCAAACTCGGCGTCGGCGGGAATGTGGTCGCGCACGTGGCAGAAGATCGCGCCGCGCACCGGGAAGTTGGAGGGCGATTCCAGGTCCAGCAGGCGTGGCAGCAGGCGCGCGAAGCCGGAGGCATCGAGGATGAAATCGGCCTCAATGCGGTACTCGCTGCCGTCCGCGCGGCGTACGTCGACGGATGGGTGTTGCCCTGGCTCGACCGCCAGCACCTCGTCGCCAAAGCGCAGGGTGGCGCCCATGCGCTGGGCACCACGCGCAAGAACATCGTCGAAGTCGGCACGCTGCACCTGGTAGGTGGTGCCCCAGCCGGGGGAGAATTTCTTCCGGAAATCAAACGCAGTACGCGCTTGGCCGTGCACGAAGGCCGCACCGTTCTTGTGCTGGAAGCCCGCTTCCACCACGTCCTGCAGCAGGCCGGCGGCCTCGATGTACTCCATGCTCTGCGGCAGCAGGCTCTCGCCGATGGAGAAGCGCGGGAACGGCTGGCGTTCCAGCATCAGGACCTGGCGGCCCTGCTGGCGCAGCATGGCCGCCGCTACCGAACCGGCGGGGCCCGCACCGATTATCAGGATCTCGGTGCGCTCACAGGCCGGGGCGATACCGGGTGCGTCCACAGCAGTATTCATCGGTGCGTCCTTGGTGATGCCGGTAGGGCGGGAGGGTCAGGTGGTCGGGCCGTCAGGCGCCGGGCCGTCATGCGGTGGCGGCCGGAACAGCGGCGAAATGAGCCAGACCAGGCCGATGCCGAACAGCAGGGTAAGCCCGAAAGCGCGCAGCGCGGGTGTCTGCGACAGCCCCAGCAGGCCGAACGAAAGCCAGGTACTGGCCGCACCCACGCACACGGCCAACCAGGCACTGGCATCGCCGCGGTGTTCGATCAGGAAGATGCCGTAATCAATGCCCATGCCCAGCAGCAGCATCAGCGCCAGCACGTTGAACAGCTGCAGGGGCTGGCCGAACAGGCCCAGCAGGCCAAGGGTCAGCGCGCCCGCAATGAGGGTCGGGGCAAATACGCGCCAGGCCTGGCGACGGTAGCGCACCCACAGCACACCGAATACCAGCACGATGCCGACCAGCAGCAGCCCACCCATCAGCTTGCGATAGTGGCCAAGCAGCTGCGAGAAATCAGCCGTGCGATCGACCCAGCGCACGCCGGGCAGGCCGTCGGCCGCGCCCTGCAGGGTCGCCAGTGCATCGGCCCGCGACAGGTCGTCCACCATCACCACGCTGATCATCTGCCCGTTGACGCGCCCGGCCCACAGGTAGCGGAACGGCTGCGATGCTGGGGCGGCGAGGAATGCGTCGATGGTCAGTGGCGTTGCCGCGAACGCAGGCCGCGGCAGGGCTTCACCCACGGCGGAGGACACCGCCTCGAGCACACCGGGCTCCACCCTGGCAGTGAGCGCGGCATCTGCCCGCTGGCGCGCCACCGAGGGCAACCAGTCGGTGATGGCACGATAGCCGCCTATACGCCTGTCGCGGGCCAGAGCGCGCAGGCGCTCAGTCAAGGTCTCCTCGCGCTGCAGCAGCTGTTCCGCATCGGCCCCCTGCACCAGATAGAACTGTGCTGGACTGGGCATGCCCAGCAGGCGGCTCAGCCGGATCTGCTGTTCCATCAGCGCCGGCGGGGAAGACTGCAGGCTGCGCAGATCGTCATCACTGTGCAGGCGCGCGATGCCCAGCGCCGCCAGCAGCAGCGTCGCCGCCAGGAAGATGCCCACCGACCGCGCCCCGTGCAGGCGGGGAAAATGATCGAGCGTTCCGCCCAGCCACCGCGAGAAGCGGGTGGGGCGGATCTCCCCTCCGTCCAGCCACGGAAACCAGAAGATTACTGTCAGGAAGGCGGCGGCCAGGCCGGTGACCGAGAAAAGCGCCATCTGCTGCAGGCCGGGGAACGGCGTCAGGCCGAGCGCAAGATACGCCAGCGCACTGGTCAGCAACGCCAGCCACAGGCCTGGCAGTAGATGCCGCAGCAGATGCCAGCGGCGGTTCGCTGGCTCGCCCTGGCGCGAAGCGAACCAGTGGATGCCATAGTCCTCGGCCACGCCCACCAGTGAGGCACCGAACACCAGCGTCAGCACGTGCACCTTGCCAAACACCAGTACCGTCACCGCCAGCGCGACGCCGCAGCCGATCAGCAGCGACGCGGCCACCAGCAGGATCGGCCGCAGTGAACGGAAAGCCAGCCACACCAGCAGCAGTACCGCTGCCATCGATCCCCAGCCGATCGTGTTGATCTCGCGGCTGGCCTGCACGGCGGCTGCTTCGGCATGCAGCGGGACGCCGGCGTGGAGGATCTCCAGATCGGGGGCAACGGCGATGGCTGCCTGGCCGGCACGCTCCAGCAGGCCATCGATATGGCGCTCGCCGTCGAGCTGGAAGGCCGAGCCGGGCGTATCGAACTGCAGCGCGGCCCAGTGCTTGCCCTCGGCTTCGAGCAGGCCGTCATCGCCCAGGCGCAGGCCGGAGCCTCGGGCCTGCTGCTGCCACCATTGCGGCCACAGCGACAAAGGATCCTGCCGCCACTCGGTCAGCCGCGGTGCGCCCATCGGGCCATACAGCGCGCCCAGCGCCTGTTCGGCCAGGGCACCCGGTTCGGCCTGCTGCAGCTGTTCGCGCTGGGCCGGGGTCAGCAGGCGGTCGCGGTATGGCGCGTAGAACGCGCGCGCTTCATCGAACCAGCCTTCGATCGAACCGCTGGGCACCAGCAGCCCGCTGTCGGCATCGCTGGCCATGGCCTTGGCGAAGGCGGCCTGCGCGCGCTTGGCGGCGGTGCCATCGGTACTGCCAAGCAGCACCACCACCTGGCGCGAGCTGCCATCGGCGATGCGCCGGGTGACATCACTCAGCAGGCGGTCGTGCGCATCCTGCGGCAGCAGGGCCAGGATGTCGGTGTCGATTCGAGATTGCTGGCTCCACAGGCGCCATTGCTGCATGCCCATCACCAGCAGCACCAGCAGCCAGGCAATGCCCAGCCAATGCCAACAGCGGCGCAGGCGCTCCGGCCCCTTCCCTGCGGTGCCAGTCGACATATCAGTCAAAACGGCGTGCCTCGTCGGCGGACAGGCTGGCCGGCGCTTCGGTCAGCGCGCTGAACTGGATCTGCGTGCGGTCCTTGTTGGCCTCCACGATCTCCACCTGGCGCACGTAGCGGTCGCCCTGCAGAGTCAGCGACTCGAAGGCCTTGGCCAGCATCGCCGATTTCGGGGTCAGCTTCAGCCGCCAGCCCTGCCCTTCGCGGCTGGCCTGCACGTTGAACTGGCTGGACAGCACCTGCACGTCGCCGCTCATCAGCGCGAACATGATGGCGTTGACCGAGCGCATCGCCGGCTGCTGCCGCGCATCCAGTTCGACGCGGGTGCTGCCATCACGCTGGCGGCTGAGGATGCGGTCGGCGGTGATCACCACTTCGGACGGGAAGGGCTTGAGCGTGGTCCAGATCACGCCATGCTGGCGTGCGACCACGAACTGGCCCTGCGAGCGCAGCGGGTTCTTGAAGCCGCTGACCTGCTTTTGCTGGGTGAACTGGCCGCGCAGCACATCGGGCCGCGCCACCGCCTGGGTGATCGCATCGACGGCGGCATCGGCAGCCTGCACCAGCGGCGCAGCGGCAATCAGCAGCGCGCACAGCAGCACGCGCAGAGACGGGACGAAAGCATTCACGGGGCAGGCACTCCAAGACGCTGCCACAGCACCGGCGGGCACTGGTACAGCATTTCCTTGCTGGCCGCGTCCACCGCGACCTGGATGGTCATCGCACGGGTCAGCACCTGGCCGCTTTCCGCATCGATGATCTCGTATTCGATCTTCAGCCGGTTCTCCCATTCGACGATGCGCGAGACCACGCGCAGCGCCTGGTTGAACAGCAGCGGCCGCACGTACTTCACCCGCGCGTCGACCACCGGCCACAGGTAGCCCGATTCGAGCATCTGCGGGTAGTCGTAGTCATAGCGGCCGAGCAGCGCGCAGCGTGCGATCTCGAAGTACTTGAAGTAGTTGCCATGCCAGACCACGTTCATCGGATCGCAGTCATGGAAGGCCGGGGACAGCGAAATCTCGCCGACCAGTTCGATTGCCTCATTCACCGACATACAGCTCCCAGCGTTGTGCGCGGATCTCCACCAGCAGTTCCCGCAGTTCGCGATCCAGCGCGCGGTCTTCTTCAACCAGGGCGATGCGCTGCCCCAGGTCGGCGTACATGTCGGCCAGACTGCCATGCAGCTGCGCGTTCAGGCCAACCCGCTCGCGCAGGGCCAGGCCCTGGCGTGCGGCGATCAGCATCGCGGCCACCACCTGTTCGGTCAGCTCGATCACGCGCAGGCAGTCGCGCGCGGCGATGGTGCCCATGCTGACCTTGTCCTGGTTGTGGCATTCGGTCGAACGCGAGAACACGCTGGCCGGCATGGTCTGCTTCAGCGCCTCGGCAGTCCACGCAGAGACGCTGATCTGCAGCGCCTTCAGGCCATGGTTGATGGCCGCGCGCGGGCCGGTGGCCGCCGACAGGTTGGCCGGCAGGCCGTGGTTGTAGCGGGCATCGACCACCAGCGCCAGCTGCCGGTCGAGCAGATCGGCGACGTTGGCCACGGTGTTCTTCAGGGTGTCCATCGCCAGCGCGATGTGGCCGCCGTAGAAGTGGCCGCCATGCAGGATGCGCTCGCCGTCGGCATCGATCAGCGGGTTATCGTTGGCGCTGTTCAGTTCGGTTTCGATCAGCTGGCGCAGGAACGGCAGGCTGTCTTCCAATACGCCGATCACGTGCGGCGCGCAGCGCAGCGAGTAGCGGTCCTGCAGGCGCTGTTCGTTGCGCGGCGGGCGCTCGCTGTGCAGGTCGCTGCGCAGGCGCGCGGCGATGCGGCCCTGGCCCGGGTGCGGCTTGGCGGCGAACAGGGTCTCGTCGAAGTGGTGCGCGTTGCCATCACTGGACAGCACGTTGAACGCGGTCAGGCGGGTGGCCATGCGGGCCAGGTAATCGGCACGCTGCCAGGCCAGGCAGGCCAGGCCGGTCATCACCGCGGTGCCGTTCATGATCGCCAGGCCTTCCTTCGGCCGCAGCTTCAGCGGGACCATGCCGATCTTCGCCAGCACCGGGCCGGCTGGCTGCACCTGTCCTTCGAACAGCACCTCGCGCTCGCCGCACAGCACGGCGGCCACGTAGGACAGCGGGGTCAGGTCACCACTGGCGCCCACCGAGCCTTCGGCCGGGATCAGCGGCAGCACGTCGTACTGCAGCAGGGTGGCCAGGCCTTCCAGCAGCTGCACGCTGACGCCGGACATGCCGCGCACCAGCGAGGCCAAGCGCGCGGCCAGCACCGCGCGGGTCTCGGCCGGGTCCAGGTAACGGCCCAGGCCGCAGCCATGGTAGGTGTAGAGGTGGTGCGGCAGCTCGGCCACCAGCGCCGGCGGAATGTTTACCGTGCACGAATCGCCATAGCCGGTGGTCACGCCATAGATCACCCCGTCCTCGCGCAGCAGGCGGTCGAGGAAATCAGCGCCGCGCTGGATGTGCGCGCGGAAGGCCGGGGCCTCACTCAGGGCGGCGTCGCACTGGCGCTGGGCCAGGGCCACCACGTCTTCGATGGTCAGCGGTGCATCGCCGAAACGGCGCACGGGTACGGCGTCAATCTTCATGAGGAGCCTGATCCCAGAAGGGGAAGAAATTGAACCAGTCCAGCGGGGACTGGATCATCTGCGCTTCCAGCCAGTGCGCGTAGCGCTGGACCAGTGTTGACAGAGCGGCCTCACGGCCGCCGCGCGGCAGCACAAGGCGTTCGGCGAACTGGTCAAACGCCACCCGGTAGCCGTGCCTGTAATGCAGGCAGGACATGGTATACACCGGGCACCCAAGGGCAGCGGCCAGGACGTAGGCACCAATGGGGAACGGCGCGCGGTGGCCAAGGAAATCGGCCATCAGGCTGCGCCCATGGTTGACGGGCACCCGATCGCCGACGATGGCGATGAAACCACCGGCGGCGACCTTGTCAGCCAGGCGCATGGCGGTGGCCGGGCCCATCTCGGTCACCTGCACCAGTTCCACGGCAGCAAGCGGATCCAACCGCTGCAGCAGGCGGTTGAACCGCTGTGCATGGGCCGTGTGTACCAGCACGGTGACGCGGAACCCGGGAACCCGCTCGGCCAGCACCTGGCAAAGCTCCAGGCAGCCGATGTGGGCGGTCAGGATGAGGCCGCCCTCGCGTCGGGCGATGCGCTCGAGCACGATGTCCCGCTGCAGGGTGATGCGCGACGCCGGGTAGCGGCCGCCCAAGGCCAGCAGCTTGTCCAGCATCGTGTCGGCGAACATGAAGAAATGGCGCAGGCTGTCGCGCCAGCGTGGAACACGGCCCAGCACGCCGGTGTGTGCCTGCAGACGCTGCAGATACTCCAACGATGCGCGGCGGCCGACGCCATTGCCCAGCCAGTGGCAGAGCACTACCGGCCATACGCACGCCCGGAACGGCCAGCGCCCGAACCAGCGGTGCACCCAGCACAGGAACAGGACACCGGCGACCGATGTCGATTCCCCGATGTCCGCCCAGTGCGGAACATCCTGCGCGCGCGCCACTCAGCCGCGCCCCTGCAGCCGATGCCACAGCAGCCGCGGCGCGCGCCGCAACATGCCGAAGAACAAGCGGGCGTGCATGCCGGTAATGCGGACATTGTCCCACCACACATCGAAGTGGGATACGCCATCGCTGGGGTAGGTCACCGCCGTGGGCAGGTGCTCTACGGGCACGCCGCGCCAGTACAGGCGCACGATCACCTCGGTATCGAAATCCATGCGCCGGCCGATCGTCTCCTGCTGCATCAGTTCCAGCACCGGGGCCAGCGGGTACAGGCGGAACCCGCACATCGTGTCGCGCAGGTGCAGCGACAGCGTGTTGATCCAGACCCAGACATGGGTGGCGTAACGCCCATACAGCCTGATCTTCGGCACACTGTCGTCGTAGACAGGAATGCCGCAGATGATGGCCTGCGGATGTGCCCGCGCGGCCGCGACAAAGCGTGGCAGGTCGGCCGTGTCATGCTGGCCATCCGCATCGATCTGCAGCACGTGGCTGCCACCGCGGCGATGCACGTCTGCAAAGCCGGCCAGCATCGCCCCGCCCTTTCCCTGGTTCGTTTCCAGGCGCAGCAGGTGCACGCCTTCGCGTTCAGCGAGGCCGCGCAGGACGCCGGCACAGGACGCCCCGGAGCCATCGTCCACCAGCAGGCATGGCAGCGCGGCTGCCTGCACGCCGTCGACAACGGCGGTAATGGCGTGCCCGTGGTCGTAGACCGGGATGACCACCCAAGGCACGAAGCTCACGCTGGAGGCCATGTCAGGGCGCATCGGTCAGGACCATCCTGCCGCTGGAATGGGTGCCAAGCCCGGAGGTGAAACGGAAGCTGAGGATGCTGCGCGCGGCATCCCAGTCCAGCCGCAGCGTCAGTTCATCACCGGGCCGTGCCAGCTGCTGGAATTTCACTGCGTCCATCCGGCTGAAGCCTGCAGGCATGGCAAACACCTGACGGGCAAAGCGCATGGCCCAGTCGACCTGGGCCACGCCCGGCAACACGGCTGCCTGTACGAAATGCCCCTGGAACGGCCGCAGCGCCGGGTCCAGGGTCAGGTGCAGCACGGCCGTCGCGGCATCGCGCTGCTGCCAACGCGCTGCAGGCATGGCGGGCTTGAAGAGTGCCGCCAGGCCCGCCTCGGTCACCTTGCCCTGCGCGTTCACTGGCAGATGCTGCACCAGCCTCCATCGTCGTGGGCGGGTTACCGCATCGTGGCCATGCGCCAGCGCAGCAGCAAGCTGCCGGGTGAAGGCGCGGCGTGCGGTCTCGCCGTGGGCCAGCCGCGCAGCGTCCGCCGGTACCACGACCGCAGCCAGCTGTTCGCGCGCTCCGGCAAGCACCAGCACGCGCGCGTCCTCGACGTCGGAAAGTGATCGCAGCGCCCGCTCCAGCGCATCAAGCGACACACGGCGCTCTTCGATCTTGACGATGCGATCGGCACGGCCCAGCAGTCGGAAGCGCCCGCCAGGCAGAGACTCCACCCGGTCCTGGGTACGCCACCAGCCCTCGCTCTGCAGGTGGGGCGAGGCAACCGACAGGCATCCCTCCTCGATGCGCCAGCGCACACCCGGCAAGGGCTCCCACGACGGTGTCCCGCTCTCCCAGCGCCGCCATGCCACGCCGCCGGTTTCGCTGCTGCCGTATATTTCGGTCGGCGGCACGCTCAGCAACTGCCGCACCTGCTGCGCCGCTTCCTCCGGCAACGGCCCGCCAGAGGAGAACACCGCACGCAGGCGACCATGCAGACTGGCCCAGTCAAGCTGCTCGGGCAGGCGCTTCAGGTGTGCCGGCGTTGCCACCAGCACGCTGTCGGCGGCAGCCAGGGTGCCTACCAGGTCTTCATGGAAAAAACGCCTGGGCTGGATCGCACGACCGGCTGCCAGCGGCCACAGCACCCGGAACAGCAAGCCATAGATGTGCTGGTGCGACACGGTGCCATGCACCTGGGCGCCATCGAGCTGGACACCAAAGGCGGCCTGCAGTGCGTCGACTTCGCGTGCCAGCTGCTCCATGCGCTTGATGATCGCGCTGGGCCGGCCGGTGCTGCCGGAGGTGAACACACAGAGCTCACAGGCGCGCTCATCCAGTTCCTGCAGCGTGCCGTCGGCCGCTGCAGCCGGCCCCAACGGCAGGTAATGGGCGGGAACGTCGCCCGCAAAGCCACTGACCTGCGACTGCAGCGCCTGCAGCGTGGCCGGCAGGTTGTCAGCAGCCAGGAACACGCGCTTGCCGGCGTGCCAGGCACCGAACAGGGCTGCAGCGAAGGCGATGGCATCGTCGAAGTACAGCGCCCAGTCACGGCCCTCCGCAGCGGCGAACGCATCGCGCCAGGCCACCGCACGCTGACGGAAGGCAGCGTGGTCCAGCGCGATGCCGTGGCAGGCGCCCACAGGGCGTCCAGGCCGTGCGGTGACCAGCAGGCCAGGCAGTGCCATCCAGTCACCCATGGCCGTGGGCCGCCTTGACATGGCGGCGGACCACCCATTCAGCCGCAAACAGGGTACCCATCATGATGTAGGCAATGACACCGTTGTAGACCATCCAGGCCCGGTCGGACGCGTACAGGGCGGTGTACAGGGCCAGGCCTCCGTTGAGAACGAAAAAGCCGCACCACACCTGGGTGACACGGCGGGTATAGGCTACCCCGAATGCAGGCAGATCAGGCTCCTGCAGCCGTGCCAGGCGCTCTACCAGGGGCGGGCCGAAGCGCAGGCTGGTGGCAAAGACCGCCAGCATGACTGCGTTCACCAACGCCGGGTAAAGCTTGAGCGGCAACGCCTGGTTGAGCACCGTGGCCAGCCCGGCCAGCAGGCCTGCGCCTGCGGCCGCACACCACCAGAGCGGCTGCCGCGAACCCAGTGCGCGCAGCAGGGCCAGCCCGAACAGCAGCAGCGAGAGCCAGCGTGGCTCGAATCGGCCCATGGCCAGGTAGACCAGCACCGGGTAGGCCAGCGACACCACCCCTACCCCGATATCACGGGCCTTTGCCATGGTCGAGGCGGGCCTGCGGTCAGGCGGCTGCCTGGCCCGGCAGAAGTGCGTGCACGACGTCGACGATGTCCTGGACGGTGCGTACCGACTTGAAGGCTTCCGGCTGAAGGTTTCGGCCCAGCAGCGGCTTGAGCTGGACGATCAGATCGACGGCATCGATGCTGTCGATATCCAGGTCTTCATACAGGCGGGACTCCGGACGGATGCCCGCAGGATCGATATCGAAACTGTCGTTGAGGATGCTGGTGATGCGCTCGAGCAGTTCGTTCTTGGTCATGACAGTTCCTGGCGCCTCAAGACCGGCGGGCAGCGACGAATTCGCCGAGGGCGCGCACGCTGGAAAAATGACGACGGGTTTCTTCCGAATCAGCCGACAGGCTGACCCCGTACTTCTTCTGCAGCGCCAGGCCCAGTTCCAGTGCGTCGATCGAATCCAGCCCCAGGCCTTCCACGAACAGCGGCGCGGTCGGATCAATGTCGTCAGGGGTGATGTCCTCGAGTGAGAGCGAGGAAATGATCAGCTCCTTGATCTCGTGCTCAAGCGCTTGCACGGGTCGGGTCTCCAGACGGGTCGAAATAGCGGGTGAGATGGTCGGTCACGCGACGGGCTGCCAGGGCATCCCCGATCAGCGCATCATTTTCGACGAGAAACGGTGCAATGGCGATATCCTCGCCTACCTGCAGCCGAACGTGGAAACGACGTGAGGGCACACGATACCACTTCTGGCCCTTGCCCAAAGTGGGCGGTGAGCAGGTGATGCGGACCGGTGTGATGTCCACCCGCCCCCTGACGGCAATATTGGCGGCGCCTCGCTGAAGACGCAGCCGCTGGCCCGGCACGGTACGGGTTCCTTCAGGAAAAATCACCAGGCAGCCGCCCGCCCGTATCGCTGCCACGCAGTCGTCGATCAGCGCCGCGCCCTCCTGATTGGAGAGGTAGCCCGCCACGCGCACCGGCCCGCGCATGAACGGATTGCGCGCAACCGCGTGTTTGACGACGCAGTCAGCGTTGGGCAGCAGTGCTACCAGGCACACCACATCGATCAGAGTGGGATGATTGGCCAGGACCAGCAGGCCGTCCCGCTGGAGCCGCTCCCGCCCTTCCACCTGCAGAGTCATGACCCCGAGCCGTTGCATCAGCCACAGGTGCAGGGCAAAACCGCGCTGCACCAGCCGCCGCGCGCTTTGCTGGCGGGCGGCAGCATCCCGCATCAGCAGCAGCGGCAGCAGGCACAGGCCCAGCAGCAGGCCGCCCAGCCCAAAAACAGCAAAGCACAGGCCGGTCGCGGCAACCCGCCACAGGCGGTCCCAGCCGCGCACAGGGTCAACCACCCCGGCTCCAGCGCCAGCGCATGCCGTCGGCCACGTGTTCCAGCACCGCTACGTCAGACAACAGGAACCGGTGCAGGTCCAGCGTGTGCGGCAGCACGCCCGCCGGGGTGTCGGCCGCGGCGTCGGCCGGCTCCCAGGCCAGTTGCAGGCTGGCACCCCGGGAGCCCGGCGCGGCAAGACGCCAGCACCAAGCGAAAAAGGGGGCCGGTTCATCGGCAAATTCGCTGAAAACGGCCGGCATCGGTGACTCGTACATCACTACCCGCACTTCACGCGCGCCATCGGCCAGCAGCGCGGCAGCCTCCAGCCACGCGGCTTCCACGGTGGATTGCCGCGCGGCCAGCGCCAGGTAGTTGCCGCGATGGCCGCGCGCGATGGAATACAGCGCGCCGATGGCGTTGTGCACGGACAGCCCAAAGCCGGTTGGCGAAAGCGGCTCATCGGCGGTCAGCATGTTGAGCAGTTCCATGGACCTCGCCACGTCCCCGTGCCGGCTGGCGAAGACCAGCGGAACCTCGCTGTCGACGCCGCCCGCTTCTTCGCACCAGCACGCGACCTGGATGGCCATCCGGCCGAGTCGCTCGATCCGCCGACGCTGCATGGCCGGAATTTCCACCAGGGCAGGCGCGCCATCACCCTGCGGCAAAACGGGCAGCGCAGCCCAGGCCTGCCAGTGGCTGCGCTCTGTCAGCCCTGGTGCCCAGGCGGCCCAGTCGACAATGGACAGTTCAATCATCAGCTAGTACATCTGCAGGGGCGAGCGGCGGCGCGGACCTGCGCGGCGGTCACAGGCAGCGCTCCGGCCGGCCGGAAGGTCCGAACGCTACCACGTCCAGCGCTGCGAAGCATGCCTGTCGAGCGGGGCGCGGGCCCCTGCTGGCCCGCCGGTGCCCAGGTCAGTGGTAGCCGGCGTCGGCGCGCACCTTGCCGCGGAACACCCGGTACGACCACGCGGTGTAGCCAAGGATGACCGGCAGCAGCACCACCAGGCCCACCAAGGTGAAGCCCAGCGACGAGGCCGGTGCCGCGGCCTGCCACAGCGTCATCGACGGCGGCAGCAGGTACGGCCACATGCCCAGCACCAGGCCGGCGAAGCCGAGCACGAACAGAGCCAGGCTGAGCAGGAACGGCGGCAGATCGCGGCGCGGATGGGTGGCGCTTCGCCACAGCGCGGCGGCCACCGCCAGGGTCAACAGCGGCACCGGCGACAGCCACCAGAAGTTGCCGTCGCTGAACCAGCGATCCATCAACCGCGAATCGAGGAACGGCAGCCAGCTGCTGACCAGACCCATCGCCGCGATCACCGCTGCCACCAGCGGCCGCGTCATCTGCCGCGCCAGCGCTTGAACGCGGCCCTCGGTCTTCAGGATCAGCCAGGTGCTGCCCAGCAGCGCATAGCCTGCCACCAGCGCCGCACCGGTCAGCATCGCGAACGGGCTGAACCAGGTGAACGCGCCGCCGCTGAAGCGGCCATCCACCAGCGGAATGCCCTGCACCAGCGTGCCCAGGATGACGCCCTGGGCGAAGGTCGCCAGCAGCGAGCCCAGGCCGAAGGCCACGCTCCACAGCCGGCGCGAGCGGTGCGCCTTGAAGCGGAACTCGAAGGCCACGCCACGGAACACCAGCGCCACCACCAGCAGCAGCACCGGCAGGTACAGCGCCGACAGCAGCACCGCATAGGCCTTGGGGAACGCGGCCAGCAGGCCGGCACCGCCCAGCACCAGCCAGGTCTCGTTGCCGTCCCAGATGGGCGCGGCGGTGTTCATCATCAGGTCCAGCTGTTCCTCGTCCTCGGCGAACGGGGCGAGGATGCCGATCCCGAGCACGAAACCATCCAGCACCACGTACATCAGCACGCCGAAGCCGATCACCGCGAACCATGCCACCGGCAGCCAGGTCATCAGGTCCATGTCAGCGCTCCTCCAGCGGTTCGTCGGCGGCCGACAGCGGCCGCGCCGGGGTGTGGCTGCCATGGTCCAGCGAGGGCCCCTCTTCATACGGCTGCGGGCCGTGGCGCAGGATCTTCACCAGGTACCAGATGCCCCAGCCGAACACGAAGGCGTAGCCGACCGCGTACACCGCCAGCGACAGCGCGGTCATCCACGCACTCTGCGGGCCCACCGCATCGGCGGTGCGCAGCACGCCGTAGACCACCCACGGCTGGCGCCCCATCTCGGTGACGAACCAGCCCGACACCAGCGCGATGAAACCGCTGGGCAGCATCCAGTTCCAGCCACGCAGCAGCCACGGCGAATCGAGCAGCTTCTTCCGCCACAGCTGCACCGCCGAGACCCAGGCCAGCAGCAGCATCAGCGTGCCCAGCCCGACCATGATGCGGAAGGCGAAGAACACCGGCGTCACCGGTGGCCGTTCGCTGGCCGGCACGGACGTGAGCGGATCGAAGGTGCCATCCAGCGAATGGGTCAGAATCACGCTGCCCAGCTTTGGAATGGCCACTTCGAAATCGTTGCGCTGTTCCTTCTCGTTGGGCAGCGCGAACACCACCAGCGGCACGCCCTCGCCGGCCTTGCTTTCATGCCAGTGCGCTTCCACCGCCGCGATCTTCATCGGCTGGTGCTTCAGCGTGTTCAGGCCATGCATGTCGCCGACGAAGATCTGCACCGGCACGGTCAGCGCGGCAAACGCCACCGCCGCGATCAGCATGCGCCGGCCCGCTTCGACGTGCGTGCCCTTGCGCAGGTACCACGCGCCGACGCCACCGATCACGAAACAGGTGGTGATGAACGAACCCAGCGCCATGTGCGCCAACCGGTATGGGAAGGACGGGTTGAACACCACCTGCCACCAGTCCACCGGCTGCACGATGCCGTTGATCATTTCGTAGCCGGCCGGCGTGTGCAGCCAGCTGTTGGACGACAGGATCCAGAAGGTGGAAAACAGCGTGCCCAGCGCCACCATGCAGGTGGACAGGAAATGCAGGCGCGGCGACACCCGGCCCCAGCCGAACATCATCACGCCGAGGAAGCTGGCTTCGAGGAAGAACGCGGTCAGCACTTCGTAGGTCAGCAGCGGGCCGATGACCGTGCCGGCCACTTCGCTCAGCCGCGGCCAGTTGGTGCCGAACTGGAAGGCCATGACGATGCCGCTGACCACGCCCATGCCGAAGGACACGGCGAAGATCTTCTGCCAGAAGAAATACAGGTCGCGCCACACGGGCAGTTTCGTGCGCAGCCAGCGCCATTCGATGAAGGCCAGCCAGCTGGCCGTGCCGATGGTGAAGGCGGGGAACAGCACGTGGAAACTGATGACGAATCCGAACTGGATCCGCGACAACAACAACGCGTCCAAGGGACGCCTCCTGCCGGGTACGGGTGGGATACCGGACCACTTTAGGAGGATTTGGTTAAGCCGGGATGCGACCGGGTGACGCGCTGCTTCACTATGTCGCAGGGGTCAACCGCTCTGGTAGCTGCCAACCTTGGTTGGCACGCGTCCAGGCGCCGACCGAGGTCGGCATCTACCAACAGCGATTGGCGCGCCCCATGCCCGGCGGGAGGTGTCAGTGCCAGAAATACCAGGCTGCCGCAGCCAGCAGCGCGCCAAACAACAGCACCTGCACCACCACATACAGCGCGCCACTGTCGCGCGTTTCCGCCTGCAGCCGCTGCTGAAGCGCGTCGCTCACATCCGGCGCCGGCGCCTGCTGTTCCTGCTCGCGCAGCGCCTGCGACAGCGCGCGCGCATCGGCATCGCGGGGGTCGTTGGCTTCGCTCACAGCAGCTCTCCGGCGGTGGCGCGTCGGGTCAGCTCCTGCTTCAGGATCTGCCGCGCGCGGAACAGGTGGCTCTTGATGGTACCGCGCGCCAGCCCGGTCACCTGTTCAATCTCGACCAGATCGAAATCCTCCAGGTAGTGCAGGCCCACGATCAGGCGCTGCGGCGGGGTGAGCCGCTCCAGCGCCGCGCCCAGCTGGCGGCCGGCCTGCAGCGCCTCGCTCAGTTCGGCCGGGCCCGGGCCTTCATCGCCGATGCCCAGTTCCTCCGGCACCTCCACCGCCACCATCCACTGCATTTCCAGCCGCTTGCGGCGCAGATGCTGCAGCGCCGTCGTATAGGCCACCCGCGAAACCCAGGTGCGCAGCGAGGATTCGAAACGGAACCGATGCAGCTGGCGGAACACCGCCAGGAAGGTTTCCTGCAGCAGGTCGGCTACCTGGTCGCGGTCATTGACCATGCGCCCGATCACGTGCGCGCAGGTGCGTTGATGGGCCTGCACCAGCTGTGCGAAGGCCGGTTGCGAGCCATCGATGATGGCCCGGACCAAGGCACGGTCGTCGTCCGCTGCGGGCTCGGCGGGGGCGTCGCGTTGACGCCCGCGCAGTGCGGCCAGTGCTCCCCCCAGCAGGCTCATGCGTGGCGCGCTCCCTGTGCCGCAGGCATGCCGCCGCTCAGCCCTTGCGCACGGCGGGGCGGGTGAGGAACCATGCCAGCAGCTGGCCCAGACCGGCACTGCCGGCCATGGCGGCAGCGGCGCCGAAGGTCAGATCGCGCGCGCCCATCGCTTCCAGCAGGCCAAGCGCCACGGCCAGGCTGACCAGGCTGATGCCCCAGCGCAGGGCGCCCTGGCGGCGGCGCTCTTCCTCCAGCACCGCCAACGAGCGGATCACTTCCTCGGGCACGTGCGGGGCGACCAGCTTGCTGCGCGCACGCGCATCGGCGATGGCATGGATCGCGTAGGCGATGCAGATGAAGAAGGTGATGGGGATGAGTTCCTGCATGGTCGTGCTCCTGTCCGGTGAATGATGCGGGTTCAGGAGATTGGATGCGCGAGGCCGGCCACCGGTTGCAGTGCAGATTTCAGGCGTCGTCGTCGGTCCCGGGGTCGGCCGGCGGATCGGGGAAATAGGTTTCCACATGGAAGCCCAGGCGCAGGTCGGCCATCAGCCTTACCAGCGCGTCGTCCAGCACGAACCCGGCCCAGGCCTGCTTGCCGAACAGGCCGATGCGCAGGCCGATTTCGGCCCCTTCCTTGGTCAGTTCCTCGATCACGGCCGCCCGCGCCTGCAGTGTGCCGACGACCTCCGGCCAGGCGTCCATCAGCCAGCCGTCCTTGCCCTCGGCCAGCTCGAACAGCACCCAGGTGTATGCATGTACGCGGATCAGCCTGCCATCGGCGCCACGCAGGTCCGTGCCCACATCGCGGAAGAACCCGCGTTCCAACCCCAGCCGGGCGGAGATGTCGGCGCTGGAGACCACAGGGTGCTGCACCCCCAGGGAAATGCGGTAGTCGTAGCTGTACATGGTCGGTTCCGTCCGAATCAGGCGCCCATCATGCGCCACGCGAGGCCCTGCAGCGCCTTTGCCCAAGCGGTCTGCATGACCTGTGGCCCCCTCCCCCGGCCCGGGCGGCTGCTACCCTTGCCCGGTTTCCTCATCTGGTGCCGTGAGCCCATGTCCCGAGTGCTGCCCCTGTCCCTCCTGCTGTCGGCCGTGCTGGCCGCACCGGCCGCGCATGCTGCGCCGACGCCGATCACCATCGAACAGGCCATGGCCGACCCGGACTGGATCGGTCCGCCGGTCGAGAAGGCCTGGTGGTCCTGGAACAGCCAGCAGGTCGAGTACCAGCTCAAGCGCAGCGGCAGCCCGGTGCGCGACACCTTCCGCCAGCCGCTGGCCGGTGGCGCCGCCGCGCAGGTGGCCGATGACCAGCGCGGCACCCTGGACGTGGCCGAGCCGGTCTACGACCGCAGCCGCAGCCGCAGCGCCTTCGTCCGCAACGGTGATGTGTTCGTGCGCGACCTGCGCAGCGGCGCGCTGACCCAGCTGACCCGCAGCAACGAGCGCGCCGCCGGCGTGAACTTCGCCGCCGACAACGGCGTGATCTGGCGCGTGGGCCAGAACTGGTTCCACTGGACCGCCGCCAGCGGCGTGCAGCAGGTGGCCAGCCTGAAGGCCGAAAAGGATCCGGCCAGCAAGCCCAAGGACGACCTGCTGCGCGACCAGCAGCTGCGTACCCTGGAAACCCTGCGCCGCGACCGCGACCAGCGTGAAGCGCTGAAGGACCAGGACCAGCGCTGGCGCCAGGCCGACCCTACCCGCGCGGCTGCCCCGATCTACCTGGGCGCCGACGTGGAGATCGCCGACAGCCTGCTGTCGCCGGACCTTGGCCACCTGATCGTGGTGACCAAGCCGAAGGACTTCGACGACGGCCGCACCAGCAAGATGCCGCTGTACGTGACCGAATCCGGCTACGAAGAAAGCGAGGACACCCGCACCCGCGTCGGCCGCAACGGCTTCGAGCCGCACACCCTGTGGTACGTGGACGTGCGCACCGGCCAGGCCGAGAAGCTCTCGCTGTCGGGCCTGCCGGGCATCGGCACCGACCCGCTGGCCGAGCTGCGCCGCAAGGCCGGCAAGGACCCGCTGAAGGGCGACCGCAGCGTGCAGGTGATGAGCGACTTCATGGGCGGCGGCATGCGCTGGAGCGCCGATGGCCAGCAGGCCGCGGTGATGCTGCGCGCCAACGACAACAAGGACCGCTGGATCGTCAGCATCGGCAGCGACGGCCGTGTGCAGAACCGCCACCGCCTGACCGACAACGCCTGGATCAACTGGGGCTTCAACGATTTCGGCTGGATGGCCGATGGCCGCACCCTGTGGCTGCTGTCCGAAGAGTCCGGCTTCTCGCACCTGTACACCCAGGCCGGTTCGGCCAAGCCGCAGGCGCTGACCAGTGGCAAGTGGGAAACCTCCGCGCCGGTGCTGTCGGCCGACGGCAAGGGCTTCTACTTCCTGTGCAACCAGCAGGCGCCGCACGACTATGAAGTCTGCGCGGTCGACACCGGCAACCGCCAGGTGCGCGAGCTGACCAGCCTCAACGGCGTGGAAGACTTCTCGCTGTCGCCCGATGGCCAGCAGCTGCTGGTGCGCTATTCGGCCGCCTACCTGCCGACCCAGCTGGCCGTGGTGCCGAGCGCCGGTGGCCAGGCACGCGTGCTGACCGACACCCGCACCGCCGAGTACAAGGCGCGCGAGTGGATCCAGCCGAAGCTGGTGGCGGTGCCGTCCAAGCACGGTGCCGGCGTGGTCTGGGCCAAGTACTACGAGCCCGAGCACAAGGAACCGGGCAGGAAGTACCCGATCGTGATGTTCGTGCACGGAGCCGGCTACCTGCAGAACGTGCACCAGCGCTACCCGGCCTACTTCCGCGAGCAGATGTTCCACAACCTGCTGGTGGAAAAGGGCTACATCGTGCTGGACATGGATTACCGCGGCAGCGAGGGCTACGGCCGCGACTGGCGTACGGCGATCTACCGCAACATGGGCCACCCGGAACTGGAAGACTACAAGGACGGCCTGGACTGGCTGGTCGACACCCAGCAGGGTGACCGCGACCACGCCGGCATCTACGGCGGTTCCTACGGCGGCTTCATGACCTTCATGGCGCTGTTCCGTTCGCCGGGCACGTTCAAGGCCGGTGCCGCACTGCGCCCGGTGCTGGATTGGCAGAACTACAACCACGCCTACACCAGCAACATCCTCAACACCCCGGACATCGACCCGGAGGCGTACCGCACGTCCTCGCCCATCGAGTACGCGCAGAACCTGCAGGACAACCTGCTGATCGCCCACGGCATGATGGATGACAACGTGTTCTTCCAGGACTCGGTGCACCTGACCCAGCGCCTGATCGAGCTGCACAAGGACAACTGGTCGATCGCCCCGTACCCGCTGGAACGCCACGGCTACATCCGTGCCGATTCCTGGCTGGACCAGTACAAGCGCATCCTCAAGCTGTTCGAGCAGAACCTGAAGTGAGCAACGCCGCGGCCACGATCCAGATCGTGGCCGCGGTCATCCTGGATGACCGCGGCCGGGCGCTGGTGGTGCGCAAGCACGGTGCCGGCCGCTTCATCCAGCCAGGCGGCAAGCCCGAGACGGGCGAAGCGCCACTGCAGGCCCTGGCCCGCGAGCTGGACGAGGAACTGGGCGTGCAGCTCGATGCCGCCAGCGCGGTCGCCCTGGGCCGTTTCGAGGACTGGGCGGTGAACGAACCCGGCCACCGCGTGCAGGCGCAGGCGTGGTGGGTGCAGGTCGCGGGCACACCGACCGCACGCGCCGAGATCGCCGAACTGGCCTGGGTGCCGCTGCGGCGACCGCACGGCCTGTGCTTGGCACCCCTGAGCGAACACCATATCCTGCCGGCGGTCGCCGCTCTGGCGACGGCCTGCTGAAAAGGCGGGCTTTGCCTGCAAAGGACGCCCGATGTCAGTGCCCCCCCTTCCGAGCACACCGCTGCCGTCCAGCAACCGCTGGGTAGCGCCGTTGGCGCAGGGCTCGTTCTGGCTGTGCCTGCTGATGACGGTGTATTTCCTGCTGCAGGCACTGCTCGCCTGGCCGTTGGCCTCATCCGGGATCTGGCGCCATCTGGTGATGCTCGCCTGGGAGCACCAGCTCGATCGCAGCCTGCACTGGATGCTGGCGCACCCGGTCGCCACATCAGCGCTGGCTGCCCTGCTCTGCCTGACCTCGACATTGGCCAGCTGGGGGCTGTGGAAGGAGCGCCGCTGGGGCCTGTGGACGTTTGTCCTGGCCCTGCTGTGGAGCGCCCTTGCCAACTTCCTGATCACGTGGTGGATCGACCGGGTGCTGCAGCAGGTCGTCGCACTGATCGCTGACGATCCAGCGATGGCCCAGGAACTGACCGCACAGCGATGGGTGTTGACCCTCACCCTGCTGGGAAGCTCGGTACTATTTGCTGGCCTGCAGGGTTGGCTGGCCTGGCGCCTGCTGCGACCGGACATCCGCGCGCGCTTTCGCTGAGCAGCGCGGCCGCCGCGGCCGCCGTGCTGCGGAACAACACGGGCGCTGCGGTAAAGTACGCGCCATGAACGATTTCGAGCGCGTACGCGCCTACCTCAGCGACCTGCAGGACCGTATCTGTGCGGCCATTGAAGCCGCCGACGGCCAGGCCCGCTTCCAGGAAGACCTGTGGCAGCGGGCCGAGGGCGGTGGCGGGCGTACCCGCGTGCTGCGCGACGGTGCGGTGTTCGAGCAGGCCGGCATCGGCTTTTCCGATGTGTCCGGCAGCCGCCTGCCGCCGTCGGCTTCGGCCAACCGGCCCGAGCTGGCCGGCGCCTCCTGGCGCGCCACCGGCGTGTCGCTGGTGTTCCACCCGCTCAACCCCTACGTGCCGACCACCCACGCCAACGTGCGCTTCTTCCAGGCACAGCGCGATGGCGAAGTGGTGGCCAGCTGGTTCGGCGGTGGCTTCGACCTGACCCCGTTCTATCCCTTCGATGAGGACGTGCAGCACTGGCACCAGGTGGCCCATGACCTGTGTGCGCCGTTCGGCGAGGAGCGCTACGCCGCGCACAAGCGCTGGTGCGACGAGTATTTCTTCCTGCGCCACCGCAACGAAACGCGCGGCGTCGGCGGCCTGTTCTTCGATGACCTGCACGGCGATTTCGAGCGCGACTTCGACTATCTGCGCGCGGTCGGCGACGGCTTCCTCGAGGCCTACCTGCCGATCGTGCAGCAGCGCAAGGACACGGTGCATGGCGAACGCGAGCGCGAGTTCCAGCTGTACCGTCGCGGCCGCTACGTGGAGTTCAACCTGGTCTACGACCGCGGCACGCTGTTCGGCCTGCAGAGTGGCGGCCGCAGCGAGAGCATTCTGATGAGCCTGCCGCCGCGGGTGCGCTGGGAGTATGGGTTCAGCCCGGAAGCCGGCAGCGCCGAAGCGCGCCTGGCCGACTATCTGGTACCGCGCGACTGGGTGTGAGCCTACGCACGCGTAGAGCCGAGCCCACGCTCGGCTGCTTTCGGCGCTACGCGGATTTCTGCCGCGGAATGATGGTGATGTGGCCGGTGGTTTCCAGCAGCGCCAGTTCGACATCCTCCACCCGCAGGCAGCCCTGCTGGCGCAGCGCGGCGTCGAAGTCCGCGGTGCTGACCAGCTCACGACGCAACACTGCCGCCAGCAGGCGCCCGTCGCGGGCGATCACCACCGGCTCGCCTTCGATCATGCGTTCCATGCGCCGGCTGCGCGTGGTCAGCCAGCCCACGCCGTAGTTCAGCAGGATCAGCGTGGCGGCCAGCAGCAGGCCGCCACCCAGCGACGTGTCGGTGCCCAGCAGTGCGTTCTGCACCGCGTTGCCCAGCAGCACGATCAGCAGCACATCGAACGGGGTGATCTGCCCCAGCGCGCGCTTGCCGCCCAGCCTGACCATGCCCAGCACGACGACATAGACCACCACCGCGCGAAGGACGAATTCCCACCACGGCATCGCCAGTGCGAACAGATCGGGCATTGCGGTTTCCCCTGCGGAGCATTGGCCCAGCGTGGCGCAGCGGCGCACAAATAAAAAGCCCCGCTGACCAGGGGGAGGTCAACGGGGCCGGGGAACGGGCGCTTGGGGAGGAGCCCCCGTTCCGAGATCTGCTCCAGGGGATGGGAGAGATCCACAACAGGCGTTGCGCCTGTCGAGAGTTATAGAAACACCCCGAACACTAACGGTTCGTGAAGGGGCCCAATTAATTGTAGGTACCTGCCGGAAACATTCATGTTCGAGTCAGAAAAATCGCACAAATGAACGATTCATGCCGTTTTTAGCCTGAATACGAATCAATGCGCCTCGTCCCAGTTCACCCCAATGCCGGTATCGACCTCCAGCGGCACCCGCAATTGGGCCGCTTGCGACATGCGCTCGATTACGTTTTTACGCAGTTCCTCGGTGAAACCGGCCTCGCTTTCGAACACCAGTTCATCGTGCACCTGCAGGATCATCCGCGCCGGGGCGCCGCTGTCATGCAGCCACTGGTCCACCGAGACCATCGCCCGCTTGATGATGTCCGCCGCGGTGCCCTGCATCGGCGCATTGATCGCCGCGCGCTCGGCACCGGCACGCAGGCCCTGGTTGCGGGCGTGGATGTCATTCAGATACAGGCGGCGGCCGAACAGGGTTTCCACGTAGCCCTGGTCACGTGCCTGCTGGCGCATCCGCTCCATGAAGTCGCGCACGCCGGGATAACGGCTGAAATACAGCGCGACATAATCCTGCGCCTGGCCACGGTCGATGCCCAGGTTGCGGGCCAGGCCGAAGGCACTCATGCCGTACATCAGGCCGAAGTTGATGGCCTTGGCGGCGCGGCGCTCGTTGGGCGTCACCTCTTCCAGCGTGCGCCCGAACACTTCGGCGGCGGTGGCACGGTGGACGTCGGCGCCCTGCTCGAAGGCGCGCACCAGGCCCGGGTCCTCGGACAGGTGGGCCATGATCCGCAGCTCGATCTGCGAATAGTCGGCCGCCAGCAGCTGGAAACCTTCCGGCGCCACGAAGGCGCGGCGGATGCGGCGGCCATCCTCGGTGCGGATCGGGATGTTCTGCAGGTTCGGGTCGGACGAGGACAGCCGGCCGGTGGCCGCGCCGGACTGGTGGTAGCTGGTGTGCACCCGGCCGGTATCCGGGTTGACCATCTCCGGCAGCTTGTCGGTGTAGGTGCTGCGCAGCTTGGCCAGGCCGCGGTACTCGAGGATCACCCGTGGCAGCTCGTGCTGGTCGGCGATCGCCTCCAGCGCTTCTTCATTCGTGCTGGGCTGGCCCTTCGGGGTCTTCACCACCGCCGGCAGATTCAGTTCGTCGAACAGCACGGCCTGCAGCTGCTTGGGCGAATCCAGGTTGAAGCTGCGCCCGGCCAGCTCGGTGGCCTTCTGCTGCGCGGCCAGCATGCGCGAGGACAGGTCGTGGCTCTGCCGGCGCAGCTCATCGGTGTCGATGCGCACGCCGTTGGCTTCGATGCGGGTCAGCACCGGCACCAGCGGCATCTCGATGTCGCGGTACACGCTGTCCAGCGCCGGCTCGGCCAGCAGCTGCGGCTGCAGCGCGTGGTGCAGGCGCAGGGTGATGTCGGCGTCCTCGGCCGCATAGCGGCTGGCTTCGTCGATGCCCACCTGCGAGAACGGAATCTGCTTGGTGCCCTTGCCGGCCACGTCCTCGAATTTGATGGTGGTGTAGCCCAGGTACCGCAGGGCCAGCGAATCCATGTCGTGGCGGGTCGCGGTGGAATTGAGCACGAAGCTCTCGAGCATGGTGTCGTCGTGGTAGCCCTGCACGTCCACGCCATGGCGGCGCAGCACATGCAGGTCGTACTTGCCGTGCTGGCCCAGCTTCTTCTTCGCCGGGTCCTGCAGCACCGGGCGCAGCGCGTCCAGCACCTGCTGCAGTGGCAGCTGCGCCGGCGCGCCGGGGTAATCGTGGCCGACCGGGATGTAGGCCGCCTTGCCCGACTCCACCGCCAGGCTGACGCCGACCAAGCGTGCACGCATCGCGTCCAGCGCATCGGTCTCGGTATCGAAGCTGATCAGGTCGGCCTGCCGCACACGCTCGACCCACGCCTGCAGCTGTTCGCTGGTCAGCACGGTTTCGTATTCGCCGGGCGCGGACAGCGCCGGGTCCAGAGCACCGGCGGCCGGCGCTTCGGCGCTGCCACGGGCGAAGCCGGCGGCGGTGCCGCGCAGGCTCGGTGTGGCGTCACTGGCGGCGGCCGGGGCCGGCAGCGGGCCGCCAAGCTCCTTCAGCGCCTGGGTGAAGCCGTAGCGCGCGTACAGCTCGGTCAGCGCCGGCACGTCCTGCTCGCGCAGGGCCAGGGTGGTCGGCGAGGCGTCCAGCTCGAGATCGGTGCGGATGGTCACCAGCTCGCGGTTCAGTGGCAGACGTTCCAGCGCCCCGCGCAGGTTCTCGCCGATCTTGCCCTTCATGGTCGGCGCGGCGGCGATGACGCCATCCAGGTGCTGGTATTCGGCCAGCCACTTGGCGGCGGTCTTCGGGCCGCACTTCTCCACGCCGGGCACGTTGTCCACGGTGTCGCCCATCAGCGCCAGCAGGTCGATGATCTGGTCGGCGCGCACGCCGAACTTGTCCATCACCGCCGCGTCGGAATCCATGCGGCTGCCGGTCATGGTGTTGACCAGCTCGATGCCCGGACGTACCAGCTGGGCGAAGTCCTTGTCACCGGTGGAAATGGTCACCTTCAGGTCCTGCGCCACGCCCTGCAGGGCCAGCGTGCCGATCACATCGTCGGCTTCCACGCCGGGGATGCGCAGGATGCTGATGCCCAGCGCTTCGACGATGCGGCACATCGGCTCGACCTGGCTGCGCAGGTCATCGGGCATCGGCGGGCGGTTGGCCTTGTACTGGTCGTACAGGTCGTCGCGGAAGGTCTTGCCCGGTGCGTCGACGACGAAGGCGACGTAGGCCGGTCGCTCCTTCAGCGTCGAGCGCAGCATGTTGACCACGCCGAACAGCGCGCCGGTGGGCTCACCCTGTGCATTGGACAGGGGCGGCAGCGCGTGGAACGCGCGGTACAGGTAACTGGACCCGTCGATCAGGACTAATCTGCTCATGCGACGATTCTACGCGCCCCTGCCTGCACCGCGGCGACACGGCGGCGACGCATCCGTGGGGCATAATCAGGCTCCGATCGATACGAAGGCCCTGCCGATGAAGACCCTGATGCTGGCTTCCCTGCTGCTGCTTGCTGGCTGCGCCAGCATGGGTGGTGCAGGCGCTCCCCCGGTGGACGTGAAGGGCGCCGAAGTGTCCAGCCGCACCATGGACAACGGCGATGTCATCGAGGAGTACCGCGTGTCCGGCCAGCTGCGCATGGTCAAGGTGACCCCGTCGCGCGGTGCACCGTTCTACATGTACGACAAGAACGGCGATGGCCGCATGGACAACGACAAGGACGGCGTCTCGCCGGTCTACTGGAAGCTGTACAGCTGGTGATGCAGCCCCGGGGCGGCGCCCTTTCCCGCGGAGAGGAAGCCGACCCCCACAGGCAGGTGATAGGTCCGCGCCGGATCTTCCGGTTGATCCCATGACAGGCCCCGCAGGTGGGCCGGGATCGCGCTGCCATGAACCTTGAACCGGCAACCCCATCGCTGGTGGCATCCCTCGCCGCCGACCTGCGCCGCAGCAACGCCCGCGCGCGCATCACCCGCAACGGTACGGCTGACCCGCGCCTGCTGCGCATCCTTGATTACATCGACGACCACCTGGGTGAGAGCGAACTGGGCGAGCAGATGATCTGCGAGGCCTTCGGGATGTCCCGCTCCACGGTCTACCGGCTGTTCCAGGCCCACGGCGGGGTCGCGCGCTACATCCGCGAGTGCCGGGCCTGGCTGGCGCACCGCCATCTGGCCCGGGATCCGGGCTGCCGCCTCACCTGGTTGCTGTATGAAGTCGGATTCGCGTCAGAGCGCCAGTTCCAGCGCGCGTTCCTGGCGCAGTTCGGCATGTCGCCGGCCGATTGGCGGCTCGCCTGCAGGCAGCGCGCACGGGGGGCGCTGCTGTCCTGAGCGGGCATGTTGCCGCCATCGGCGGGGCGGGAAGGTGGCGCCGGCACGCGTCCTGCGTGCCGGCGCCGGGTCCCCTCCCCGGGAACGCTTGAGCCCGCAGGTATCGATCAGCGGATGACCAGCACCGGCAGGGTGCTGCGCGCCAGCACTTCGGCGGTCTGGCTGCCCAGCAGCACGCGGGTCACGCCACGGCGGCCATGCGAGGTCATCACGATTAGATCGCTGTTACGCTCGCCGGCCGTCTCGATGATGCCGTCGGCGGCGTAGCGGTCCAGCACATGGATGGGATTGGCACGGATGCCCTGCTCGGCGGCCTTGGCCAGCGCCGGCTGCAGCACCTTCTGCGCGCCCTCTTCGCGGTCGGCCTTGTACTCCGGGCTGTTCATGTAGCCCACGCTCCAGCCCATGGCGTCATACATGCCCACCGCCCAAGGCTCGGAGACCGTGACGATATCGACCTCGGCATTGAGATCCTTCGCCAGCTCCAGGCCCTTGGCCAGGCCCTTGTCGGACAGCTCGGAGCCGTCGGTGGCGATCAGGATGCGGGTGTACATGGTGGGCCTCCTTGGCGGGGTGCCAGTTGGGAACACCACCATTGCACACCCGATGTGCAGGCCGCGCCTTGAGCAGGATCAATCCGTGCCTACGGGTAGCGCCGGGCCATGCCGGCAGCGCGTTCAGGCCTCGACGGTCACCCGCCAGCCCCCCTCGTGCGGTTGCCAATCGAACTCCACCGGCAGGAACTTCTCGATCAGGTGCGCGTTGCTGGCCAGGTGGTCGCTGATGACGTGGCAGGTCTGCGCGCGCTCGAAGTCGCTGTCAGCGCCGGGCCGTGAGCTGTTCGCGGTGTCGCGCACCCAGCGCGCCAGCACCAACGATGCCGACCGCCTGCGCAAGTACCTGGCGAAATTCCGTCTGGACTGGGAGCTGGTGCGCCGCCAGGCCGACGCGTAGGGGCACGCTTGCCCGGTTACCCAGGGTGGCGCATGCTGGTGGCGCGGCATGCCGCCGCCCGCGGGGAGCACGCACATGCAGGACCGCAAGCCGACGTCATGGATCACCCCACGGAACATTCTGCTGACCGTGGCCGCCGCGTTCGTTCTGTTCTACAGCGGCTACCAGGTGGGTAAGCAGCTGGCCCTGCGCGAGAACGCGCAGCAGGCCGCAAGCCGCTGACGCCCTTCTGTAGAGCCGAGCCATGCTCGGCTGCTCTCCGCGACCAGCAGCATCGTGCCAACCAAGGTTGGCACCTGCCGGAACATGCGAGTTACGCCTGCTCAGGCGATCTGCACGATTCGCGCGTTCTGGCACAGCGGGTAGCTGGCCACGAACTCCGCGATCGCATCACGCATCTTCTCGAACGATTCGCCGTACATGTACAGCGCGGTCTCGGTCGGCCCCTGCCACCAGCTGCAGATCTCGCCCAGGCCATCGATGTTGTCGGACAGCTGCTCGAACACGTGGTTGGAGTCGCACTGTTCGTAGACCTCGTCCGGCAGGTTCAGGCCATCCAGGTAGATGCCCAGGCCCTCGGTCACGCCGAAGGCGCGATCAGCCTCGTCCGCGCGCTGCACCTGCGAACCCTTCGGCGCACCCAGCTGCTCCAGCAGGTCGATCAGCTTCGGCACGCCGTCCGCATCAACCAGCGCCACTTCGATATCGCCGTACTCGACTTCGCCCAGGTCAGAGATCGCCGTGCCACCACCGGTGAGCTCACCGAGCTGGGCTGCCTGCAGCAGCGCATCGAGCGGATCCTCGAACAGCTCGTGGCGATGCTCCGGCTGCAGCTTCGCATTCAACTTCACGGTGACGTTGAAGGTCGGATCGGTCATGGGGGCGTTCCTGGAAGATGTGGCTTCTATTGTAGAGCCGAAGGTAGCGGCAGGAGCCGCTGCCAACGTCGCTTGCGACGGCCCGAAGGGTGCCGGTCAGGACGACCGGCATAGCCATGCTCGGCTGTTTTTCCCGCCAGAAGCAGCCGAGCATGGGCTCGGCTCTACAACACCCGTGCTCAGCGCAGGAACAGCGGAACCTTGCGCTTCAGCAGCTCCACCAGCGCCGGGTCCATGTAGTCGTAGTCATCAGGAATATCCAGGCAGATCACCCGCTTGCCGTTCATCCATCTGCAGCAACTCGGGGCTGAGCACTTCATCCGCGTCGGCCAGCAACCCGGCCGAGGCGGTTTCAATCCCCGGCCAGTCGGCGAACACCTGCTCGGCCGTCGGGCTGCGCAGGCGGTTCTGGCTGCAGAGGAAGAGCACGTTGCGGGTCATGGGAACTTGTCCTTGTAGAGCCGAGCCCATGCTCG